>JAUWAH010000013.1 GCA_030602145.1 Desulfobulbus sp. | reverse complement strand
GGTCGGTTGCAGTGGAGCTTTGCCCTTTACCCGCTTTTGTGCCGGGTTTATCTTGCGGATGTCAATGGACAAGTTTGGAAAAAAGGCATGAAAAAACCCCGTCAATTCTAAGAATTCACGGGGTTAAAAGATTCCAGCAATCTTCACTGGATTATGTCTTGGTGCCGAAGGCGAGACTCGAACTCGCACGACCGTGGGCCGCTACCCCCTCAAGATAGTGTGTCTACCAATTCCACCACTTCGGCACAGCTTATTTCTTTTCTTGGTTGACCGGTTGTTCCGGTGCGCTTTTTGGGGCCTCGCTCTCGGTCGGCATGGGCACGGCGATGGGTGCCGGTTGCTGCGGAACTGCCTGTTCCTGGACCTTCAGTTCGGTCATGACCGAGCCGGAACTCTTGTGCGCGGACAGATAGGCCAAAGCGACCGAGGTTCCCATGAAGATGATGGCCGCCAGGGTCGTGATCTTGTTCAGGAGCGGCAGGGGACCTTCGGTGCCGAACAGCGACTGGCTCGAACCGCCGAACGTTGCCCCGATGTCCGCACCTTTGCCATGCTGCAGCAGGACGATGCCGATCAGGAAGAAGCAGACGATGGTATGAAGAACAATGATGAGAGTTGTCATCTGAATTGGACGATCCGGTCGAACGATTCCGCTTTTAACGCAGCGCCACCCACAAGGGCGCCGTCGATATCAGGTTGCGCCATCAAGGCGTCGATATTGTCAGGTTTAACCGAGCCACCATATAGTATTCTTGTCTTGTCGGCAAGTGTTTTCTCGTAGATGGCGGCCAGCAAACGGCGGAGAAAGCCATGGACCTCCTGGGCCTGTTCCGTGGTCGCCGTCTTGCCGGTGCCGATGGCCCAAACCGGCTCGTAGGCGAGCACGGTCTCCGCCATCTGTTCGATGGACACTTCGTGCAACCCTTGCCGCACCTGCGATTCGAGAACGGCAAAGGTTCGGCCGTCTTCCCGTTCGGCCAGGGTCTCGCCGATGCACAGTACCGGGCGGATGCCGAAGTGCAGCGCGCCGCGCAGACGCCGGTTGATCATGGCGTCGTCCTCGCCGAAAATCTGGCGCCGTTCGGAATGGCCGACCAGGGCCATGTTGACGCCAAGATCCGTGAGCATGATGGGGGAGATCTCGCCGGTGAAGGCACCTTCCTTTTCCCAGGCGACATTTTGCGCGCCGACCAGCAGGGGGGTGTCCGCCACCGCGTTGCAGACCGCGGCCAGGGCGGTGGAGGCCGGTGCCACCATGACATCGCGGTCCGGACAGGCGCTGGCGGAGGTCGCCACCGTCCGGGCAAGGTTGACGGCCTCGGTGAGCGTCAGGTGCATTTTCCAGTTTCCGGCGATCAGCGGACGTCTGTGCATACGGGGCTCCTTGTCATGAAAAGGCTTGAAGGCGATGGGCCGGGCGGGTGCGGGTGTGTCAATCGAGTGCTTCTATGCCCGGCAACCTCTTTCCCTCCATCAGTTCAAGGAAGGCGCCACCCCCCGTGGACATGTAGGAGATATTGGCCGCTTCGCCGGAAAGGGTGATGGCGGCATTGGAATCGCCGCCGCCGGTGACGCTCAGGGCATGGCTGGCCGCCACTGCATGGGCCAGGGCCATGGTGCCGCGGGCAAAGGCATCCATCTCGAAGGCGCCCATGGGACCGTTCCAGACAAGGGTCTTGGCGTCGGCCAAGACCTCGGTGAAGCAGATCACCGAGGCGGGCCCGATATCGAGGGCCATCCAGCCGGTCGGAATGTCCTGGATGGTGACCTGCTTGCAGATCGCATCCGGGGCGAAGCGATCGGCGGCGATCACGTCGACCGGCAGGTAGATCTTGATACCGCGTTCCCTGGCATGGCGCAGCAGGTCGGCGGCGGTGTCGAGAAGGTCGTCCTCGACCTTGGATGCGCCGACCTCGTATCCCTGGCTCTTGAGGAAGGTGTTGGCCATGGCGCCGCCGATGATCATCTTGTCGACCCGTGCCAGCATGTTGCGCAGGGCTTCGAGTTTGCCGGACACCTTGGCGCCGCCGACGATGGCCACCAGCGGCCGCTGCGGATTGTCGATGGCACGGTGGAAGTATTCGATCTCCTGCTGGAGCAGGAAGCCGGCCGCCTTTTCCCGGACGTATTCGGTGACGCCGACCACCGAGGCGTGGGCGCGGTGGGAAACGGCGAAGGCGTCATTGACGTAGACATCGGCCAGCGCCGCCAACTGACGGGAGAACTCCGGATCGTTCTTTTCTTCGTGAGAATGGAAACGCAGGTTTTCCAGCATGCAGATGTCGCCGTCCGCAAGGGCGGCCACGGCAGCCTCGGCAGCCGGCCCGATGCAGTCGGCGGCCAGCGGCACCGGCTGGCCCAGCAGACGGGCCAGATGCGCCGCCACCGGCGCCAACGAGTATTTGTCCACCCGCTGGCCCTTCGGCCGTCCCATGTGGGTGCAGACAATCACCCGTGCCTTCCGGTCGAGCAGAGAGCGCAGGGTGGGCAGAACGGTGCGGATGCGGAGGTCGTCGGTGATCGCTCCCGCCTCGTTCATGGGTACATTGAAATCGACCCGCACCAGAACTCTTTTTCCTGCCGGTTCGATATCCCTCAGTGTATTCATAGTGATTCTCCCGTATCGGCGAGGAGGAACCTGGTGAGCAGCAGGGCATCCTCGACCGGTTGACTGTAGTACCGCTGCCGCGATCCCGTTTGGCGAAACTCGGCCCGTGCATAGAGTTTTCGCGCCGCCTGGTTGGATGCGCGCACCTCAAGCAGGCAGGCGGTGTATCCCTGCTCGGCGAACCGGGCGAGGGCGTGGTCGAGCAGGGTAGCGGCGATGTGTTGCCGGCGTTGTTCCGGCGCGACCACCAGATGGAGCAGTTCGCATTCCGGAAAACAGGTCCGGAAGAAGGCATATCCGCAGGGACCGTCGTCGTGGGCGGCCACCAGGGCGACACCGTTGCCGACCTCCATCTCCTCGCGGAGTTGGGCCGGCCCCCATGGGGCCGCCATTGCCCGTGCTTCGATCCGCTCGATTCCGGGGAGGTCGTCTGCGGACAATGGCCGGATGATCACACCAGCCGTTCAGCCACCGAGACGGTCAGTTCGGCGAGCATGTTGGTGTAGCTGCCCAATTCGTTGTCATACCAGCCGTAGATGACCGCCTGGGTGAGCGGCACCTCGAGGATGGGCGACGAACTGCCGGTCTCGAGCTTGACATGCTTCAGGGTGTTCAGGTTCACCCGGATGGTGGCCGTGCGGGTGTGGATCTCGGTGGATTCGATCACCACCGCCGCCTTGGGCAGGCCGATGATATCGGAGGAGACATTCTGCTCGGTGGAAAAGATAAGGTAAGGGCTGGTCTTGGCGAACTCCTCGTAGATCGAGTTGAGCAGGGAGCGCTTGATCGGGTTGTCGAGTTCATCCTGAAGGTTGAGCACCAGGACGATCAGCGAACCGGTCGAAGTCGGGATGCGCACCGATTCGGCGATGAAGCCGATGGATTTCATCTCCGGGATGACCAGGCTCAGGGCCTTGGCCGCGCCGGTGGTGGTCAGGATGATGTTGTTGAGGATCGAACGGTTCTTGCGCAGATCCGTGGCACCGGCGCCGGGCAGCCGGTCCAGCACCTCCTGGGAGCCGGTGGCGGCATGCACGGTGACCATGGAGGCGGACAGCATCCGGTCGGCGCCGAAGTGATCGAGCAGCGGCTTGATCATATAGGACAGGCAGGTGGTGGTGCAGGAGGCCGCGGAAATGATGGTGTGCCGGGCCGGGTCATAGTCGTCGTCATTGATGCCCATGACCGTGGTCACCGCATCCTCGGGCATGTCGAGCCCCTTGGCCTGGATCTTGAACGGCGCGGAAACGATTACCTTTTCCGCTCCGGCCTGCAGGTGGCCGCGCACAGCCCCCCTGCCTTCGTTGGGATCGGCGGTGGGATCCTTGAAGGCACCGGTGGAGTCGACCACCAGCCGCACCTGGTTGGCCTGCCAGTCGATATCCTTGGGATTGCGGGCCTTGCGCAGGAAGGTGACCGGCACGCCGTTGATGGTCATCGAGCCCTTCTCCTCGTTGAGGTTCTCGATCACCCGACCACCCTTGTGGCCGTGGAGGTACATGCTGAGCCGACCGTAGGTGGAATCCTTTTCGATGGCGGAGGCGATGTCCTCAAGACCGCCACCGACGTTTCTACCCAGGTTGACCACGATTTCCGAGAAATACTGGCGGGAAACCTGATTCCACAGGGTGAGCTTACCGATTCGTCCAAGACCATTGAGCCCGAGTTTCATGGTGAGACGCTCCTTTACGGTTGGATTATGGGGGAGAACTTGGTATATGCCGGGAAGATCGAACCTTGCCCGTCCACTGGGGCGGCAAGGGGATGCGTTCATGGGGTGTGGATCGTCACGAGCCGGGAGGCGCTGATCCGCAGTCGGAACCATTGCCAGCTTCCCCGTTGCCCTTCGATTGACCAAATTACATGATTTGCGCAGGAAATACCAGTCTTGCGCCCCCATTGGCCTGATTTTCCCGTCCGCGCCCGCCATGCTCCTGCCCGCCATCCGCCAGACCGGTCTTCTTGTGCAACGCTACCAACGGTTTCTCGCCGATGTGCTCCTCGAAGACGGCCGGACCCTGACCGTGCACTGTCCCAATTCGGGCTCCATGCGCGGCTGTTCGACCCCGGGCAGCCCGGTGCTGATCAGTTGGTCCGACAACCCTCGGCGAAAATATGCTTGGACCCTGGAGATGGTGCGGGAGCAGGGCGTGTGGATCGGGGTGCATACCGGCCGGACCAACGGATTGGTCCGCGAGGCGCTGGAAAACGGGGTGATCGATGATTTCGGCACCCCCACGGCCATCACCGCGGAGGTGCGGGTGTCCGCCGAAAGCCGGCTGGATTTTCTCCTTGAGACCGATCGCGGCCCGGTGTACCTGGAGGTGAAGAACTGCTCGCTGGCCGAAAACCGCCTGGCCCTGTTCCCCGATGCGGTCACCGGTCGCGGCACCAGGCATCTCCACGAACTGGTCCGGTTGGCTGAAAGTGGTCACGGAGCGGCGGTCCTGTTCTGCGTCCAGCGCGGCGATGCCGACCGGTGCGCACCGGCGGCCCGCATCGACCCGGTCTACGCCGAGACGGTGGCCTGGGCGGTCGACCGCGGGGTGCGGTTTCTTGCCTACCGGGCCGAGGTCCGGCCGGAGGCCATCGCCATCCGACACAGCATCCCTTTTATCTTGCCTGAAGAGCCAACGGAGCGCCTATGAACGAACGACAGGCGGTGGTGCTGCTCAGCGGCGGCCTTGATTCGACCACGGTCCTAGCCATGGCCCGTTCCCAGGGTTTTGTCTGTAACTGCCTGAGTTTCCACTACGGACAGCGGCAGGCCGTCGAACTGGAGCGGGCCCGGGTCATCGCCCGCCACTACCAGGCCCGCCGCCACCTGGTCCTCAGGGTGGATCTCGACGCCATCGGCGGCTCGGCCCTGACCGATGCACTCGACGTTCCCAAGGATCGTCCCCTTGAGGACATGGAGCGGATAATTCCGGTGACCTACGTGCCCGGCCGCAACATCATCTTCCTCGCCCATGCCCTGGCCTGGGCCGAGGTGCTGGCGACCACCGACATCTTTCTGGGCATCAACGCCATCGACTACAGCGGCTACCCCGACTGCCGGCCGGAATTCCTGGAAGCCTTCGCCCGCATGGCCAACCTCGGCACCAGGTCCGGGACGACCGGCATGCCGTTTCGCTTCCATGCGCCGCTCATCCGGCTGAGCAAAAAGGAAATCATCCGCAAGGGAGTGGAGTTGGGGGTGGACTACGGGCTCACCCACAGCTGCTACGATCCGGTGGATGGCCTGGCCTGCGGTCGCTGCGACGCCTGCCGGCTGCGGTTGCAGGGATTTCGCGAGGCCGGTCTGGTCGATCCGGCCCCCTATGTGAAAGGTTGATCGCTGGATATCGAACGGTCAGCCGAGCAGGTTGTGGCGGACGAGGCCGCCAACCATGGTGAGCACGGCCCGGCCTTGCAGGGTCTGGCCGAGGAAGGGTGTGTTCCGGCTTTTGGAGACCACCTGGTCGGCGGTGTAGACAAACTGGTGGTCAGGATCGATCAGGGTGATGTCCGCTTGAGCGCCGGCGCCCAGGGTACCGGCTTCCAGGCCGAGGATGGTCGCCGGGTTGACCGCCAGCAGCTCCACCAGGCGGGCCTCGTCGATTACCCGGTCGCGCACTAGGGCCAGGGTGAGCGGCAGGGCTGTCTCCAGGCCGATGATGCCGTTGGCGGCCGCATCGAACTCCAGCTCCTTTTCCAGAACCGAGTGGGGGGCATGATCGGTGGCGATAACATCCAGGGTGCCGTCGGCCAGGGCTGTGCGGATCGCCTCCCGATCGGCGGCGGAGCGCAGGGGCGGGTTCATCTTGGTGTTGGTGTCGTAGCCGACCACCGCCTCGTCGGTGAGGGTGAAGTAATGGGGCGCGGTTTCGGCGGTGACTCGCACGCCCCGCGCCTTGGCCGCCCGGATGAGATCAATGGCCATGGCGGTGCTCACATGGGCGATGTGGACCCGGGTCCCGGTGAATTCGGCCAGGGCGATCTCCCGATAGACCATGATCGCCTCGGCGGCGGCGGGGATGCCCTTGAGGCCAAGGCGGGTGGCGACCGGCCCCTCGTTCATCACCCCGGTGCTCAGGGTGGCCTCCTCGCTGTGGGAGATCACCACCAGGCCGAAATCCGAGGCGTATTCCAGGGCGCGGCGCATCAACTGGCTGTCGCGCACCGGCCGGCCGTCATCGCTGACCGCCACGATGCCGGCGCCGCGCATTTCCCCGTATTCGCACAACTGCTTGCCCTCGCTGCCCAGGCTGATCGCCCCCACCGGATAGACCCGGATCGGGGCGTGGGCGGCCCTCGCCATGATCGTGACGGTGACCGTGGCGCTGTCGTTGACCGGCTTGGTGTTGGGCATGCAGGCCACCCCGGTGAAGCCACCGGCCACCGCGGCCCTCGTCCCGGAAAGGATATCCTCCTTGTACTCCTCACCCGGCTCGCGCAGATGGACATGCATGTCGATCAGGCCCGGCACCACCCACAGGCCCTGGGCATCGATTTCCGGCAGGTCGGCGGGAGCGGGCTGATCCGGGCCGGCGATGCGGCCGTCGATGACCACCAGATCATCCATCCGGTCGATTCGGTTGGCCGGGTCGATGATCCGGCCGTTCTTAATGCGCCAGGAACTGTTCATCGGCAGCGGGCCTCGGGAGAACGGAGAAGGGTTGACGGGCGGTTTGTCGGCGCGGTCATCAGGAGTTCCCCATCACCAAATATAATAGGGCCATGCGCACCGCCACACCGTTGGTCACCTGATCGAGGATGACCGATTGCGGGCCGTCGGCGATATCGGGCGGCAACTCCACGCCTCGGTTGACCGGGCCGGGATGCATGACCAGGGCGTCGGGTTTGGCCAGGGACAGGATGTGCCGGGAGATGCCGAACTGCCGGGAATACTCGCGCAGCGAGGGCAGCAGGGGGTCGTTCTGGCGCTCGCGCTGGATGCGCAGGGTCATGACCACGTCGGCGTCGCGGACCGCCTCTTCCAGGGAACCGCAGAGGGTGGCGCCCAACTGCTCGATGCCCTTGGGGATCAGCGTGGTCGGGCCGTAGACGTGCACCTGGGAGCCCATGCGGGAAAAACCGATGATGCCGGAGCGGGCCACCCGGCTATGGGTGATGTCGCCGATGATGGCGATTTTCAGGCCGCTCAGGGTTCCCCGGTGCTCCTTGACGGTCATCAGGTCCAGGAGCCCTTGGGAGGGGTGCTCGTGGGCACCGTCGCCGGCATTGATCACCGCCGCCTCGACGTAGCGGGTCAGAAAGAGCGGCGCGCCGGAACAGCTGTGGCGGATGATGATGATGTCCGGGTGCATGGCCGAGATGTTGCGGGCGGTGTCGGCCAGGGTTTCGCCCTTGGTGGTGCTGCTGGTCGAGGGGCTGATGTTGAAGGTGTCGGCGCTCATCCGCTTGGCCGCGACCTCAAAGGAGAGGCGGGTCCGGGTCGAGGGTTCGAAGAAGAGGTTGATGATGGTGTGGCCGCGCAGGGTCGGCACTTTTTTGATCGATCGGGTCGAGATTTCCTTGAACGAGTCGGCGGTGGCGAGGATATGGACGATATCCTCCCGCGAGAGCTGTTCCATGCCCAGGATGTGGCGGTGCGCAAAGGTGGTGCCTGTTGCCATACTGCCTCCGGTGGTCAATGAACGGTATCGCCTAGCCGGCTCCAACGGATGGAACGAAGCCGGTCCGAAGAGAACAGGGGAAGCTGCACATCCCAGGACCAGTAGATGATCCAGGCTTTGCCCCGGATCGCCTTCAAATCGACAAAGCCCCAGAAACGGCCGTCGAACGAGTTGTCGCGGTTGTCGCCCATGGTGAAGATCTTGCCCGGCGGCACGGTCGCCGGTCCGTAGTTGTCCCGGGAATCGACGCTGGCCGGATGGACGAGCGGGTCCGTGAAGACCCCGTGACGGTCATCGAAGGGCTTGCCGTTGACGAAGATCTTCTTGTCGCGGATTTCGACCGTGTCGCCGGCCACCGCGATCACCCGTTTGATGTAGTCCAGCTCGGGGTTCTTGGGAAACTCGAAGACGACGATATCGTTGGCTTTGGGATCGCCGATCGGGATCAGGGTGGTGCCGGTGAAGGGCATCTTGACGCCGTAGGTGAACTTGGTCACCAGGAGATGATCGCCGATTTGCAGGGTCGGCAGCATCGAACCGGAGGGGATCTTGAACGCCTGGATGATGAAGGTGCGGATGAACAGCGCCAGGAGAACGGCGATCAGGATCGCCTCGATGTTCTCGCGGATGGCGGATTTCTTGGGTTGCTCGGGGGATTCTGTCACGGATGCGCCTGTAAGTGAAGGGCGAGGTTGAAAATTTTTGCCAAGGCTACTCGATGGACCGGTAAAATTCAAGCAGGTTTTACCCTGCCTTGCCGGCAAACACCCGGCACGGCAATGGTGCCGGAATCAACGTCGTTCATAGAAAATGGCTGGGCTTTGTCGGCCTTTGGGTATAATGGGACAGTTGCAGCAAGAACAACACGTGTCCCTTCCACCTCTGCCAAGGAGCGAGCATGCGTCCGATCTTCCCAGCCCTTTCCCTTTTCCTCACCCTTGCCCTCGCCGGCTGCACCGCCGGCGACCGGCGGCCCGCCGCCCTTGCCGAGGCCAGCAAGCCCTTTGAACTGACCATCCTCCATATCAACGATCACCATTCGCACCTTGACGAAGAATTACCCTCCCTGCTCCTGGACACCGGCCGCGGGCGCGAGCCGGTCACCGTCGAGCGGGGCGGTTTTCCCCGGGTGACATCGGCCATCAGGGCGCTGGAGCGCCAATCGGCCAACGTCATCAAGGTGCACAGCGGTGACGCCACCACCGGTGACCTCTACTTCACCCTCAGCGAGGGCAAGGCCGATGCCGCCCTGATGAACACGGTCTGTTTCGATACCTTCACCCTGGGCAACCATGAGTTCGACAATACCGACGCCGGCATCAAGAAACTGATCGGCTTCCTCCATGACGACACCTGCCGGACTTCGGTGCTCAGCGCCAATGTCCGCTTCGGACCGACCTCGCCGATGGCATCGGCCATTCCTCCCGCGGCGGTGCAGCCCTCGGCGGTCCTGGTGCGCGGCGGCGAGCGGATCGGTATCGTCGGCCTGACCGTGGCCGGCAAGACCAAGCATTCCTCCCGGCCCAACCCTGACACCACCTTAGTCGACGAAGCCACTGCAGCCCAGGAGGCCATCGACCGGCTGCGCAGCCAGGGGATCGACAAGATCATCCTTGCCACCCATATCGGCTATCGGGCCGACCTGGCCCTGGTGCAGCAGCTCTCCGGCGTGGATGTGGTGGTGGGCGGCGACTCCCACAGCCTGCTCGGCCCGGACACCCTGAAAACATACGGCATCACCCCGGAGGGTCCCTATCCGACCCGGACCACGGACCGGGACGGCAAGCCGGTGTGCATTGTCCAGGCCTGGCAGTATGCCCAGGTGGTCGGCGAACTCCGGGTCCGTTTCGATGCAGCCGGTGAGGTCAGCTCCTGCGAGGGCACCCCCTGGATGCTGGTTGGTGACGACTTCCGGCGGGGTGGCGGCGAGCCGTTGAACGAGGCGGAAAACGGGGCGGTGCGAGCCGATATCGAGGCCGGCGGGGTGTTGCGGATCACGGCACCGGATCGGGAGGCCGAAACCTTGCTGACCCCGTATCGGCAGCAGAAGGAAGCCCTGGGTGCCACCGTGGTGGCCACCGCCGCCACCGATCTCTGCCTGCGACGGGTGCCGGGCACCACCCGCGACGTATCCCGCTCCTCGCTGGGTGACGCCTGCAACGCCAACGAGCGGGTCAACGGGCATGGCGGCGATGTCCAGCAGCTCGTCGCCGAGGCCTTCCTCCAGCAGGGCAAGGCGTATTTCGGTGCCGATCTCTCTATCCAGAACGGCGGCGGTGTCCGGGCCGACCTGGCCAAGGGACCGGTCACGGTCAAGGATGTCTACACGGTGCTGCCCTTCAAGAACACCCTGGTGCAGCTCAATGCCACCGGCCACGAGGTCAAGGCGGCCCTTGAGGATGCGCTTGAGGGGGTGGTCGGGCCGGCGGGCAACACCGGCTGCTATCCGTACACCGGCGGCCTGCGTTTCCGGGTCGATCTGACCAGGCCCAAGGGCAAACGGGTCTCCCACCTGGAGATCAGGACCAACGATGGCGGCTACCATCCCTTCGAGTTGGGCAGGACCTACAAGGTGGCCACCATGTCCTTTCTGGCCGACGGCAACGATAGTTTCACCGCCCTGAAGGGGATCACCGGCGAGCGGCGTATCGACGTCGGCCTCGATTACGCCGAGGCCTTTCTCAACTACATCGAAAAACTGCCCGGCGAGCCCAAGATCCTGGCCCCCCTGCCCATCAAGGACTACTCCACCCAGCGGTTCGTGGATCGGCTGTGAGGACAAGGGGGCATGGGCGCGGGTGGCGTGCCTTGGCGGCTGCCTTCGCCGCCTTCGGTCCGCTGGCGGTCACGGTGGCGTTGGCGGTCTGGCCAACCAGTGGCGCTGCCCACGAGGCGCGGGTGATCCTGGCGCTGGAAGAGGACCGATGCACCCGCCGCCTTGAGGCCGATGATCGGTGGCAGACCCTCCGGCTCCGGGTTCTTCCCGAGACCTCCGCCTGCCAGTTCACCCAAGCCTCGGTGCAGGCGCTGCTCGCCGCCGTCGGCGAACTTGGCCGCCCGACGGACCCGGAGCAGGCCTACACCTCGCTGTTCCTCGGCCGGCTGGTGGACTATCCCTGGCTGTCAAGCCAACTGGCGACAACCGCGGCCCGCGACCCCGGGTGGGACGCCGTTCGGGGACGCCCCGTTGGCCGGCCGATCAACAGCTATGTCAGTGCACTGCTCGTCCGGCCGGAGGTGCTGGCCTTTTTCGAGGCACCCCTCGCTGCCGGCGGCTATCGGGTGACGGCGGTGACGGTGGAAAAGGTGCTGGTCGGCCGGTGCGGGGATCTGCCGCAGGTCGAAACGGCGACGCAGTGCACCGGCACCGTTCCCTTCGATGCCATGGTCTGGCTGGTTCTTGGCCGCCGGTCGGCAGCGGTGGAAGATTCGGTCAGGAAAGATTGAGGTCGAATTGATCGGCCCAGGCCAGGGCCTGCACGTAGGCGTTGATCATGACCTCGGCGGTGATGCCGAGTTGACCGAGGTGGCCGGTGCACTGCTGGAATTCTCCCTTTTCATAGGTGACGACCGCCCGAAGATAGGGCGCCAGCGGGCCGGTGCCGGTGTTGAGCGCGTTTTTCAGCTCATCGGTGAGGGGCAGTTTTTCGGTGAGGTCGGCCATGGGGATGTCGAGCATGGCATCGAGGAGGGAGAAGAGGCCGAGGAGAAAGAGCTGCGAGTCGTCGGCCCGGTCGGGGCGGGCGACGGCCAGGAGGCGACAGAGTTGGGCTCTGACCATGGACAGGCGCATCAGTTCCGAGGGCTTGCCGCTGGCCAGTTCCGAGGTGGCGGCCAGGGAGACGAATTGCCGGGTGCCGTCTTCCCCCAGATAGATGAGGGCATAGTGGATTGAGCTGACTTTGCGGACCAGCGAGTAAAAGACGGAATTGATGTAGCGCAGCAGCTTGTAGGAGAGCGAGACGTCCGGAGTGACCAGCCGCTCGATCTTCTTCAGGTCGATCTCCGGCCGACAGACCTCGGCCAGCAGGTTGAGCAGGACGATTTTCGAGGTGTCGATGGTCCGGTTCTTGAGCACCTCGGGCTTGTCGAGAAAATACCCCTGAAAGTAGTCGAAGCCAAGGGACTGGGCCAGGTGCAGGTCCCGGTGATCCTCGATCTTTTCCGCCAGCCAGGCAACCTTGGCGGTCTGGCGCAACCGGGCCATGTTCTCCGCCAGTTGTTCCCGGTCGACCGCCTGCAGGTCGACCTTGACGATATCGACGAAGGGGATCAGGGCCTCCGAGCTTTCGTTGAAGTCGAAATCGTCCAGGGCGAGGGTGTAGCCCCTGGCCTTCAATTCCTGACAGGCTGCGAATACCTCTGGCGACGGCAGGATCGACTCCAGGATCTCAACGATGCAGCGGGTCGTCGGCAGTTGGGTCGGGGTTCGTTGCAGGAGGTGGTTTTCGGTGAAATTGATCAGGGCCCGACGGCTGCCGGTGATCGCATCGAGGCCGATGTTGAAGAGGACATGGGCCAGGACCGTGTGAGTAGCCTCATCGCCGCCCACGTCATCGGGGAAGACATTGTCCATGCCGGACCGGTAGAGCACCTCATAGGCAAATAACCGGGCATGCCGGTCGAAAATGGGTTGTCTGGCGATATAGACATCCATGGTGGTGGCCCGGGCAGCGGCGGCTCGATGGAGGAGCGACAGGAGGAGAGGGCAGGATTGCCGGGCGGCCCCAATGCCGCCTCGTGTTAGGATATCGCAAGGGATAAAAAGGGGGAAGGGATTTTAGTCCGGGTGGGATATTCCTGCCGGCTGCCTGGGCCGGTCACGGATGGTGCCGGGCCGCGCCCTGCCCCGAGGTGAGGAAGACGCGGCCCGGAAAGGCGATTGCGTGTTGACGGCGGTTCGGCACTCAGGCCCGCTCGAGGATGACCGACCGGCGGCCGATCCGATAGGCGCCGTTTTTGGCAAGCAGTCGGCCGACCAGGTGCTCCGGTACATCGACCAGGGTGTGATGCGCCTCCAGGCGGATCTTGCCCAGGTGGCCGGATTGCACGCCCGAGAAGTGGGTGAGCGAGGCCACCACATGGTTGACGGCGATGCCGTCGGCCCGGCCGATGTCGAGCTTCAGGGGCACCATGTCCTTGTCCCGATCCGGTCCGCGTCGGCCAACGTGGCCCTGGCCGGTCGTTGCGGACCTCCGGGGCGACCGTTCGCTTTTCCGGTCACGCTGGCGGAATTGTTCCTCCTTGATCGGGGTGATGGGGTCGATGGGCCGTTTTTTCTCGTCGGAACGCGCCAGCTTCAGGGCGGCGGCGGCGATATCCTCGGGTTGGTGGCCGACGTTCATCAACAGGTCCACCACCTCGCGTTCCCGGCGGCAGCGGCCCCGCCGGATCCACACCTCCAACTGTTCCATCAGCAGGGCCTGGCGGTGATTTTCGATCTGCTGGATGGTCGGCAACTCGGCCTGCTCCAGTTTGAAGCGGGTATAGTCCTCGATGCGGCGGAGTTGCCAGCGGTCCTTGGGGGTCAGCAGGGAGATGGCGGTGCCCTCCCGGCCGGCCCGGCCGGTGCGCCCCACCCGGTGGACATAGACCTCCGGATCGTCGGGCAGGTCGAAGTTGAACACATGGGAAATGTCGTCGATGTCCAGGCCGCGGGCAGCCACATCGGTGGCCACCAGGACCTTGACCTGGCCGTTGCGATACCGGCTCAACACCTGGAGGCGGGCCTCCTGGCTGAGGTCGCCGTTGAGGGGTTCGGCGGGAAAGCCGCGCGCCGTCAACTGGTTGGCCAACTCGCCGGTGGCGAGTCGGGTGCGAACGAAGATCAGGGCGCTGTCGATGGTCTCCATCTCGAACAGCCGGGTCAGGGCCGCCACCTTGTCCTGCTGGTTGACCAGGTAGGCGCGCTGGCTGATGGTGGCTCCGGTCAGTTGCTTGGGGGTGATGGACACGGTTTCCGGATTGTGCAGGTAGCGGCCGGACAGTTCCAGCACCCGTTTGGAGATGGTGGCGGAAAAGAGCATGGTCTGGCGTTCTGCGGGAATGCGGGCCAGGATCAGCTCGATATCGTCGATGAACCCCATGCTCAGCATCTCGTCGGCCTCGTCGAGGACCACGGTGTGCACGGTGGCCAGGTCGAGCGCTCCCTGGTTGATCAGGTCGAGCAGGCGGCCGGGGGTGCCGACGACCACATCCACTCCCTGGCGGAGGCTGCGCATCTGCACCTGATAGGATTGGCCGCCGTAGAC
>JAUWAH010000310.1 GCA_030602145.1 Desulfobulbus sp. | reverse complement strand
TCACTGAGTTCGGCCTCGGTGCCGGCTGACTTCAGATATTCCTCCATATCGGTCTTCAGGTTTTCCGATCGGGTGCCGAAGATGGCTTGCATGTTGCTGCCGACCAGGACCACCCCGGCCGCCCCCAGTGCTTTGAGCTTGTGCTGATCCGCTTTGGCGATGTCGACCAGGCCGACCCGCAGGCGGGTGATGCATGCATCCAGGTCCTTGATATTGCTGCGACCACCGAAGGCCAGCACCAGTTGCCGGGCAAAGTCGTTCGCTGCGTCGGCACCGCTGCTCCCCTCGGCCACCGTCTCCTCGCGTCCGGGCGTCTTGAGGTTGAGCGTGACGATCAGGGTCCGAAACACCGCGAAATAGAGGATGAAATAGACCGGCCCCAGTACCAGGACCATCCACGGCTTGGCCGCCAAAGGAAAATAGAGGGCATAGTCGATGAACCCCTGGGAGAAGGTGTAGCCGAGTCGAGCCCCGCTGAGCACCATCAGGGGAAAGGCCAGGCCGGTCATGAGAACATGGACGCCGTACAGGAGGGGTGCTGCGAACATGAACGAAAATTCAAGGGGTTCGGTGATGCCGGTGAGAAAGGTGGTCAGGGCGGCCGAGACCATGATCGAGCCGACCTTGAGCCGGTTTTCCGGCTTGGTGGTGTGCCAGATGGCCAAGGCTGCACCGGGCAGGCCAAACATTTTCACCAGGAAGCCGCCCGCCAGCACACCGTACTCCTGCTTGCCGTAAAAGAAGCAGGTCAGCCAGCCGGTGGCGGTGGTGCCGTCGCTTTTGACGCATTCGCCCAGTTCATAGAAAAACGGCGCGTTCCAGATATGGTGCAAGCCAAAGGGCAGCAGCAATCGTTCCACGGTGCCGTAGAGCCATACGGCGATGGGCGTGGAGCCTTCCGAGGCCCAGTGGCCGAAAGCGGAGATCATCTTCTGCACCGGTGGCCAGACGATGCTCAACACGATACCCAGGCCGATGGCGGCAAAGGCGGTGACAATGGGGACGAAACGTTTGACCGCAAAGAAACCGAGGTAGGGCGGCAGGCTGATGCGGTAATACTTGTTGAAGAGAACACCGGCAACGGCACCGATGAGAATGCCGCCGAAAACGCCGGTGCTGATGGTTGGCAGGCCGAGCATGGTAAAGGGCGCATGCTGGCCGATCGCCGGCAGGTGGGGGTCGAGCCGGGTCATCATGCCAAAGTTGAGACCGATGACCCCCAGGGTGGCGGTCATGACCAGAAAGCCGATGGTGGCGGCCAGGGCGGCAACACCATCATTCTTGGTCAGCCCCAGGGCAACGCCGATGGCGAAAATCAGGGGAAGAGCGGCAAAGATCGGGTCGCCGGAATCGCGCATGATCTGCAACAGCACCTGGAGCATGAACGGCAGGTGCCAGCCGTTGGTCTCCGCACCGTTGAGCACTGCGCCGCCCACACCAAGCAAAATACCGGCGACGGGCAGCACCGAGACAGGCAGCATCAGCGCCTTGCCCAGTTTCTGCATCACCCCGAAGATCCGTGTTCCCATGTCCTGAACTTGGCTGCCGGAGGTCTGTTGGGTTCCAGGTATGGCCATACTTTCTCCCTCTGCTTGTGCACAGGATCTTCCCAAGGGCGAGACATCTTTCGAAAGACCGGTTGTTCACCCTGCGATGGTGACTTGATTATATTTCGTCAGCAGGAATCAGAGCACGCACCGAGGCGGCACTGTCCTGGAGCAGGGCCGATGCCGCCAGTTGCTGGCAGTCGGCCAGGGAAAGGGCGCGGATTTGCGCCTTGACGGCCGGGATGGCCGGAATGCTGACGCTGAGTTCATCCACCCCCAGGCCAACGAGCAGCGGCACGGCCTGCGGATCCGAACCGATCCCGCCGCAGACCCCCACCCATTTGCCGTGCCGGTGCGCCGCCTTGACCGCCCGGGCAATGAGCGCCAGGACCGCCGGGTGCACCCCATCCACCTGCGGGGCCAGCTTCGGGTGGCCCCGGTCCATGGCCAGGGTATACTGGGTGAGGTCATTGCTGCCCACCGAGAAGAAATCGGCCTCGGCGGCAAACTGCTCCGCCATGACCGCCGTGGAGGGGACCTCGACCATGATCCCCAGCGGCACGGGCGCCACCCCCAGTTTGAGTCGCTCTTCCTCGAAGACCTTCTTGGCCAGGCGAAATTCCTGCAGGGTGGCAATCATCGGAAACATGACCTGAATGTTGGCCCCTGTGGCCACCGCCCGCAGAATTGCCCTGACCTGGACCCGGAGGATGTCCGGCCGGTCCAGGCCGACGCGGATGCCGCGTTCGCCCAGGAAAGGATTTTCCTCGCGGGGAATCGGCAGATAGGGCAGCGGTTTGTCGCCGCCGACATCCAGGGTGCGGATGACCAGCGGCTGACCGGGGGCAAGGGCCTGGGCAATACTGGTGTATATCCGTGCCTGTTCCTCTTCGGAGGGGGCGGTGGTACGTCCCAGAAAAATGAATTCGGAGCGGAGCAGGCCAACCCCTTCAGCGCCTTTGGCAAGGGCCTCAAGGGCGTCGTCCTGACTGCCGATATTGGCCACGACCTCGACCCGGTGGCCATCGGTGGTGATGGCCGCCTCGCCGGCGGCGGCCAATTCGATGGCGCGTCGCCTGGCCAAACGCTCCTGCCTGCCTTGAATGGTCTGGATTTCCTCCTCGGTGACGTTGATCCGCAAGCTCCCTTTGCCCCCATCGAGAATGACGCGGAGGCCTTCGGCGAGATCCAGGGCGCGGGCCTCGATGCCGGCGATGGCCGGGATGTCGAAGGAGCGGGCGAGAATCGCCGCATGGGACGATGCCCCGCCGGCGGTGGTGCAGAAACCGGCCACACGGGTCCGATCCAGTGAGGCGGCATCGGAAGGGGTAATATCCTCGGCAATGAGGATCGAGCCTGCCGGATAGCGCGACTCCTGGCGGTGCTGACCGGTCAGTTCTTCCAGGACCCGCTGGCCGACATCGCGTACATCCGTGGCCCGCCCGGCCAGGAGCGGGTTGTTCAGCCCGGCCAGGCGGTCGGCATAGGTCTGGTAGGCGCTGCGCCAGGCAAAGGGCGCGGACTTGCCCTTGTCCAGCAGGCTGGTGGTCAGATCCAGGAGATCGGGATCGGCCAGCAGTTCCTGGTGGGCCGCAAAGATGGCCGCCTTGTCGGGGCTTGCCTCGGATTTGAGCTGGCCCTCCAGGGCCTTGAGTTCCAGGATCGAGCGGTCGATGGCTTCGTTCAGTTTGCGTCGCTCCAGATGCTTGTCGGCGGCGAACTCTTCCACCTCGATCTCTTTGCGCCGAAGCTGGACAATCGTGCCCACGGCCAGCCCCGGCGATGCCGACACCCCCAGAAGGACGTCGGGATCCTCCGAATGGATGCCGGTCAGCGGCGCTTCCTCCACGGTCTGCGGAGCCTGTACCTCGCCAACGGGCACCAACCCTTCCTCTCCCAGGCCGGAGGCAAGGGCGGCAGCGATGGCCGTGACCGCCTGCTCGGCATCTTCGCCGTGGGCGATCACCTGTACCTTGTCGCCATGGCCGATATTCAACCCCATGATCGCGACCAGTGACTTGGCGTTGGCCTGGTCGTTCCCCCGCTGCAAACGAACCTGGCTGGCGTACTGCTTGGCCAGGGCAGCCAGGGTGGCTGCCGGGCGGGCATGGAGGCCGGTGGGATTGGGGATCAGGATGGCCTCCGACATCGCCCTGTTGCCGATGTGTTCCCCGTCCTCCGTCTGGCCGGCATCCAGGCTGGCCTCGGCGATCGCATCCTTTCCGGCTGTGACCATGCCTGTCATGGGAATGAACCGGCCGAGTCGGTCGGAGTTGGCGATGACGACCTGGGTGAGGAGGCTTTTTGCGGATGTTGCGATGACATCGAGGTCGAACTCGATGAGCACATCACCGGTACGGACCTGCGCGCCCAGCGCCACTTGGGGCGAAAATCCACTGCCCCGCATCGACACCGTATCAAGGCCAATGTGCATCAGCACCTCAAGCCCGCTCTGGTGGCGAATGGTCAGGGCATGCTGCGAGGGATGGATGAAGAGTACCTCGCCATCACAGGGGGCCAGCAACCGGTCGCTCAGAGGATCGATCGAGACCCCCTCGCCGACCATCTTCTCGGCGAAAACCGGATCCGGAACCTGTTCCAGGG
>JAUWAH010000271.1 GCA_030602145.1 Desulfobulbus sp. | reverse complement strand
GTAAACAGTTTACGCTGGCGGTCGGTTCTGTTAGAGTTGCGCCGACCCTCTTCCTTTACGCTGTCGTGTACAGCCGGAGAACCACCCATGGCCACCGACCTTCTGCCTCCCTTTGTGCAAGCACTGCTGCAGGCCGAACGCTATGCACATCCCGCTTTGGACATCAAGCTGGTCCAGACCCATATTTCCATGGTCATCCTGGCGGGAGAGTACGTCTACAAATTCAAGAAACCGGTCAACTTCGGTTTTCTCGATTTTTCCGATCTCGACAAACGCCGTGTCTGCTGCGAGCAGGAGGTCCTGCTCAATCGCCGCCTCTGCCCGGACATCTACCTCGGTACGGTGAAAGTCACCGCCGAACCGGGCGGCGGCTTCGCCCTGAACGGCTCGGGGCCGGTGGTCGAGTACGGGGTCAGGATGGCGAGGCTGCCGGAAGAACGGATGATGGGGCACCTCATCCGCTCTGCGGAGTTGGGCCATGCCCATGTCGATGCCCTGGTCGAAGTGCTGGCCGATTTTTACCGCCGGGCCGAAACCAACGACGAGATTGCCCGATTCGGCACTGCCGCCGCAGTGGCGGTCAACGTGCTGGAGAATTTCGAGCAGACGAGGGATTTTATTGGGCAAGGGGCTTTGCACCAGGAACAATTCGATGCCATTGCCGGCTTTGCCCGATCCTTTCTCGCCCGTGAATCCCTGTTTCAACGGCGAATCGATGACGGCCGCATCCGTGACGGCCATGGCGATCTGTACTCCGCCAATATCTGTCTGGCCGACAAGGTGTATATCTATGACTGCATTGAGTTCAACCAGCGTTTTCGCTACTGCGACGTTGCCAGCGACGTAGCCTTTCTGGCCATGGACCTGGAGTATTACGGCCTGGATGATCTGGCGGCCAGGTTCATCGATCGTTTCGTGCAGGTCAGCGGAGATCCGGGCTTGATGGAGATGCTGGCCTTCTATAAATGCTATCGAGCCTATGTGCGCGGCAAGATCGGTCTGTTCACCGCCGCCGATCCGGCGGTCGATGCAACGGTCAGGGTGGCAAGCACGGAGCAGGCCGGCCGGTATTTTCGCTTGGCCATGCGCTATGCCCAATCCTGAATCCGTCGGTCGCCAGGGGAGCCGGCCCGGAAGACTGGTCATCTTCTTCGGCATGACTGCCTCGGGTAAATCCACTCTGGGCAAGGCCTGGGCGGCTCATTGCCGCGCCCCCTATTACAACACCGACAGGGTGCGCAAGGAGTTGGCCGGGCTCAAGGCTGCGGACAAGCGGCCGGACGGGGTGGGACAGGGCATCTACAGTGCGGCCCTGACGGAGGCAACCTATCGGACCATGCTCGATCGCGCCCTTGGCGATCTGGCCTCGGGAGCACCACTGGTGGTCCTGGACGGATCCTACAGTCGCCGGGAGGATCGCAACCTGGTTCGGGCGGCGGCGGAGAAGACAGGGGCGAAATGGTTGTTTGTGCACTGCTTTTGTGGCGAGGAGGAAGTGCGCAGGCGGCTCGCCCTGCGGGCCAGCGATGCGGAAGCGGTTTCCGATGGTCGCTGGGAGATCTATGTTCATCAACAGCAGACATTTGAGCAGCCGGAAACGGAAAACGATTGCCTCCGCTTGGGCACCGAACAGCCTGTGGAACGGATGGTTGCCTGGCTGGCGGCCCAACCCTTTTGGCAGGACTGAGTCGCTCCCCGACGGTACGGCTATTGCGCAGCGGAACCGGTTGCTTCGCTGCTCATTTCGGGCGGCTGAGCGGATTGCTGTTCAGGTGATGGTGATTCTTTCTCCTCTTTTCTTTCTGCCGGCGCCTTGGTCATGAACTCGGGCAACCATCGGTTCATGCCCCAGGTGGGTTTATTGCCCGCCTCCAGGTGGTCGAGCAGGGCTTTGGCCTGCGGCGCCAGGTTGGAATCAGGATACCTGGCCAGCATATATTTCAGCCGATGCTTGGCCTCATCGTAGCGGGCCGCCCGTACATAAAATTCCGCCACCATATACTCGTGATTGACCAGGAATTCCTTCGCGTCCTGGATTTTGGCCCTGGCCTCTTTGGCATAGGGCGACTGGGGATAGGCGTTGATCAGACGGGTGAAGGATTTGATCGCCTCCTGGGGGCCGGAAACATCGCGGTCAAGGCGATCGGTGCGGCTATAGTCGCACATGCCGATCTGGAACAGCACATAGGGAATCGCTTCGTTGGTGGGATGGCGCTCCTCGAAGGATTTGTAGAGCACTTTGGCTTCGGCGTACTGCTTGTTGTAATAGTGGGCGTCGGCCGACTTCAACTCCGCCAGCATGGCTTGGGCGCTGAAGGGGTGCTCATCGAGGATGACCTTGAACTGCTTGATGGCCTCACCGTAATTGCCGGTGTTGTAGGCCTCCATTCCTTGAACAATCAATGTTTCCGGGGGCAGTGATTTGGGATCGTCCTCCTCGCCGAAGCTGAAGGAGTCGAGCATGCCGCTGAAGCTGGCGCAGCCGGAAAGACCGACATGCACCGCCAGCAGGAGGATCAGCAGAAGAGACTTGATACCGGGTCGGGGGGATGTGTTCCGGGGCTGTGGCATGGTTGCGATCCTCGCTACTCGCTGCAATTGAGGGGTTGGTCCGGCGCCTGGTTGCCAAGGTAGTGTTCGACGGCCAGCTCGGCGACCGCGCCTTCGCCGGCGGCATTGATGATCTGCCGGGATCGTTTGCTGCGGAGGTCGCCGGCAACAAAGACACCGGGAATGGAGGTGGCCATCTCTTGGTCGGTGACGACAAACCCGGATGCATCGGTGTGCAGATGATCCACTGGCAGCATGTCGGTGTTGGGGACTATGCCGATGAGGATGAAGATGCCGCTGACCGCCAGGATGGACTCGTCGCCATTGTGGTGGCGAAGCAGAAGGCTGTCGACCCCGCCGGTGCCGCCCCTGATTTCCCGGACCTGGGTGTTCCAGAGAAAGTCGATCTTCTGATTGCAGAAGGCCTTTTCCTGAAGGATCTTGGTGGCGCGGAGTTCGCCGCGCCGATGGATGACCGTGACTTTGGAGGCAAATTTGGTCAGGTGGAGGGCATCCTGGATGGCGGTGTTGCCGCCGCCGACCACGGCAATCTCCTGGTTGCGGTAGAAGGGGCCGTCGCAGGTGGCGCAGTAGGAAACCCCGCGGGCGGCAAACTCATGCTCGCCGGGGATGTCGAGTTTCCTCGGCTTGGCGCCGGTGCACAGGATGACGGTTTTGGCTGTCAGCGCCTCGCCACCCTCAAGGGTGACCGTTTTGATATCGCCAAGCAGATCCAGCGAGGCGATGGTGGCGAATTTCTTTTCGAGACCGAAACGGTCGGCATGGGCGGTCATCTTGTCCATCAGGTCGAACCCGGAGATGCCTTCCACGAACCCAGGATAATTGTCGACCCAATCGGTGACCAGCACCTGGCCACCGGTGGCACCCTTTTCGACCAAAAGCGCCTTGAGTCGACCCCGGGCGGCATACATCCCCGCTGTCAGGCCAGCCGGTCCACCACCGACGATGATCAGCTGATACTGTGCCTGTTGCATGGTCGAAGTCGCCAAAAAGAAGGCACGGTCTTCTGCCCTGAGCAGAAAACCGTGCCGGAACGAAGGGGATCAGATGGCTTTCTTGATGAGGTCCTGCAATTGGGATTTGCCAACAGCGCCGGTGATCTGGTCGACCACCTCACCGCCCTTGAACAGGATGAGGGTGGGAATGGCCCGGATGCCGAATCTGCCGGGAGTGGCGGGATTGTCGTCCACGTTCATCTTGGCGATGACCACTTTGCCGTCGAATTCGGCGGCCAACTCGTCGATAACCGGCCCGATTGCCTTGCATGGGCCGCACCAGGGGGCCCAGAAATCGACCAGACAGGGCAGGGGGTTGCCAATGATTGTGCTGTCAAATTCGCTGTCAGAAATATGGACCACCTTGTCGCTTGCCATCTTTCCTCTCCTTTAGGACCGTCGAGAATAACTGAACGAAAAAGTAATGAATTTTCAGTGGTTAGGTAAAGATTCTATCTATAGCCGGCCATTCTACCTTGCAGGTCAGGCGGTGACAAGGAAAAATTGACCTCGTACGGTGAGTCGCCTGGGTGTTGCGGTGGTTCTTTTTGGTTTTGACAGGTGAAAAACACCCGTGCTATAAAGGACCGTCCCGGCACCGGCCGCTATCCATGTCCCCCAACCATTGTCGAGAAGCCCATGTTGAAGACAGAGAGGTCCGCTGAACTGTTCTCCCAGGCGTGCACACTCATCCCCGGCGGTGTCAATTCGCCGGTCAGGGCCTGCCGATCCGTCGGCTGCGATCCGCTGTTCGTCGCCAAGGCCCAGGGATGTACGATCACCGATGTCGACGGCAACCAATTCATCGACTTCGTCGGCTCCTGGGGCCCCATGATCCTTGGACATGCCCATCCGGAGGTGGTGGAGGCCATCCGCCGGACTGCCCAGGATGGGACCAGTTTCGGCGCCCCTTCTCCCCTGGAAGTTGAACTGGCGGCGCAGGTCTGCGCGGCGGTGCCCTCG
>JAUWAH010000074.1 GCA_030602145.1 Desulfobulbus sp. | reverse complement strand
GTGCGCCGTGAATGGCGACCCTGTTCATGAGACCTGCACGTCTTCACCCCGCTTGGCGGGATCGCTTCGATTTAATACACGTTTATATTTTTAGTCTTATCTAATAAAGGTGATTATATCTGCCCTTTGCCGGCGAAGTCAATATTTTTTAGCGGTTGCTAATAAAATGCGGCTTAATTCAACTTTGCGCCGGCTTTCTCGTTTTCTCCTCTCCGGACAAGAGGTTAGATCGCCTTCCGGGCAGATGGTTTTCCATTGACAAAAAAATTAGAACCATCTAATAAAATCGAGCACGACTAACACCGGCTGCCAAACCCTTTCCGGCGGCGACCGGGACACCTGCCGACGTCCGGCCGTGTCGACAATCCCACTTTTCAACAGGAAGAACCGCACCTGCCATGAACGCCTCCGCCATCTCCCGGGCCCTGGAACTGCTCATCAATATCCGCCAGCCGGTCTTTCTCTGGGGGCCGCCCGGCATCGGCAAGAGCCAGGTCGTCCGCCAGACCGCCGAACGGGCCAACCTGCAGTTGATTGATCTGCGCGCCATCCTGCTCGATCCCGTCGATCTCAGGGGATTGCCGCGAATCACCGAAGACGCCACCGCCCAATGGTGCACCCCCGCCTTTTTCCCCCGGGAAGGACGGGGCATCCTGTTTCTCGACGAACGGAACGCCGCCCCGCCGCTGGTCCAGGCCTCCTGCTACCAACTGATTCTCGACCGTCGGCTCGGTGAATACGAACTGCCCGAAGGGTGGACCGTGATCGCGGCCGGCAACCGGGAAAGCGACCGGGCCGTGGCCCACCGCATGCCCTCGGCGCTGGCCAACCGCTTTGTCCACATCGATTTCACCGTCGATCTCGACCAGTGGCTGCTGTGGGCGGAAGTGAGCGGCATCAGCCCGGACATCGTCGCCTTTCTCCGCTTCCGTCCCTCCCTGCTGCACGATTTCGATCCGGAGCGAAGCGGCCGCGCCTTTCCCTCCCCCCGTTCCTGGGAATTCGCCTCGCGGTTTTTGGAGCAGAGGCCGGACCCGGCCATACTGGACGACCTGCTCATCGGCACCGTCGGCCCGGCGGCGGCAGCCGAACTGATAGCCTTCCTCGATATCCGGCGCAGCCTGCCCTCGGTGGAGGATATCCTCAACGACCCGCATACCCTGGAGATACCGACCGATCCGGCGGTGCTCTTCGCTCTGTGCGAGATGGCCGGAAGGGCGGCCGACCCGGAACGGGCCCGCCCCCTCCTCCACTTCGCCGACCGGCTGCCCGACGAATTCAGCGTGCTCCTGGTCCGGGAAGCGGTCCGCACCTGCAGGGAAATCGCCCACAGCGACGATTTCGCCCGCTGGGCCGAACGCCACGCCGAGGTGCTGATCTGACCAATGGACGGCACCGTACCCCCGAACCATCCGAACGCAGCTCCCGATGAGGCCGGCCTGAAGATGGCCCGCGCCCGGGTCGGACTGGTGCTCAGGCATCCTTTTTTCGCCTCCCTGGCCCTGCGGATGCCGATCAAGGCTGACCCGACCTGCCGGACCGCGTGGACCAATGGCCGGATGATGGCCTTCAACCCCGATTACATCAACTCGCTTACCCCGGAACAGGTTCAGGGATTGGCCGCCCATCTGGTGATGCACCCGGCCTGCGGCCATCATCTCCGCCGCCAGGGCAGGGACCGCAGCGATTGGAACCGGGCCTGCGACTATGTGATCAACGGCATCCTCCTCGACGCCGGCCTCGAGTTGCCGGCCGGCCACCTCTTCCATGACCGGTATCGTGGCGCGAGTGCCGAAAGTGTCTACCGCCTTTTGCGCGACGACCAACACGACGAGGAGAATCCCTCGGGGGAAGAGGAGGCCGCCCGTCTGGAGGACGAACACCGCTCCGAAGAGGAGCATGACCAGGGAGACGGCGACGGTCAAGGCGACCAGGAAACCGACGAGGACGAGGACGGCCCTTCCGATCCGGGCCTCAGCGGCGAGGTGCGCGACGACCCGGGCGACCGGGCTCCGGGGGAGAGCGTGCCCCAACGCATCGACTGGCAGCGGGCCATGGTCCAGGCCGCCCTCAATGCCCGCGATGCAGGTCGCCTGCCCGCGGGACTGGAACGGCTGGTGACCGATGCCGTCGCCCCCCGGCTCTGCTGGCGGGAGTTGCTGCAACGGTTCATCCTCCGTTCCGCCCGATCCGATTACTCCTGGCTCAGGCCCAATCGGCGCCACCTCCACCATGACCTCTACCTGCCCTCGCTGGCCAATCACCAGCTGGGCGGTATAGTCATCGCCATCGACACCTCGGGCAGCATCGAGGAGGATCAGTTGCAGCGGTTTGCCGCCGAGGTCGGCACGGTGCTCGAACAGTGCCCGGCCACGGTGCATCTTCTCTATTGCGACATGCAGATCGTCCGCCGCGACCGGTTCCAGCCACACGACCCGCCGATCCTGATCAGGCCCGCCGGCGGTGGCGGCACCGATTACCGGCCGGTGTTCACCCTGGTCGACCGGGACGGCCTTCAACCCGACTGCCTGGTCTATCTCACCGATCTCGAATGCGACCTCTTTCCCGAGCGGCCGCCGGTTTATCCCGTGCTCTGGCTCCACGCCGGCAGCGGGGAAACCGTGCCGCCCTTTGGCGAGGTGGTTCGCCTGCCCGCACTCGAACCGGTGTCCACGCTTCCGTAATCCCGACTTGAGGGACAACCATGCGCATCGTCTGGAGAATCGAAAAACAACGGGGCAATTACCGCCCCTGCCTCAGCTACGTCCTGGAACTGGAGGAATATGAACAGCGGCTCGCCGTGGAGGCGGTCAACATCCGCAGTCTGATTCCCCGCATCGAGGTCCCCAACGAAACCTACTGCCTCCCCGATTGCTACGAACGGGCATCGGGCTGGAAGCCGGCGGACTACCACTGGCTGACCGCGCCCTTCTTCCGCGACGGCCGCCGCAACGGCTTCATCCGCCTGCCGTTCCGGGAGTCGGGCAGCTATCCCGAAGTGGAGCGGTCCTTTGCCCTGCTCCGGGAAGCCCACGAGCAGGTGGTGCGCCGGGCCTACAACTGGGAACCGATCAATGAGGTCGGACGGATGGATGTCTCCGCCGACGGCCGCCGGGCCATTGCCGCCCGGGTCACCGCCGACCGGCTGCTGGCCTTTTGAAGCGGGCCGCCTCTCGTTTCGCCCGGCTGAAGGCGCAAATAATCGCTTTCTTTAAGGGCCATCTCATCAGGGGGGAACAACGAAGCCTCGACAGGACGAAGCGGGGATTGACGATGCCGCACCCGGCACAGGTCCGATCGGACCCATCGCACGGGGACTGCTGAAAGCCGGTCGGAAGAAGTCGTCGCCGCAATCCGGCGACTCGATCAGGAAGGGACGGTTTGGCGATCGGCCTCGGGTTCCGGCAGGGCGCCCTGGACGGATTCGGCCGCGGATTTGGCGGCCAGGGCCGCCGCCCTGGCCTTTTTCTTTTCCGGCTGATAGAGCAGATGATGCCACAGGCTGAACGCTGCCAGAACCACTCCGGCGCCGGTGTGGAGGTTCTTCAGCACCCGGTTGCGCTTAAGGAAGGGAGCGGTGACCACCGTGACCCCGAGGGCGACGGTCATCCCTATTTTGGCAACCTCTTTCTTGGTCTCAAGATCGAACTTTTCGGGCATTTCTTCGTTTTCTTCGTTCAATGGTCCGCATGGTGCCCTTGCCGGTCTGGTAGGCCAGAATGCAGGTGAGGGCCGTGGCGACGCTGCATGCGATCGGTATGAATGCAAACATATTTTTCCCTTTTTGTTCAATAGAAAAGTGACGCCGACGAGGGGCGGCCGTCTGTCCGTCGTCACCCTACCCTCCCGCTATTTAGATGTCAATTATTCTTTTAGTAAATTCTAACTCATGTAGGGGCAGCCTGCTCGACGAATGGAGCCCTTGCCGACCCTTGCCCTAATCTCCAGCACACCTTCAAGACCTGCCTGATGCGGGTCGGTCCGCACCGGTACACGGACGGATTCGCGAAATTTCAAATTGACAGAGGGATTTTTTTGGTTTAGTTATATCTAACTTTTTCACCCGCCGGAACCAGGCCCCCGGTTGGCAATATCCCGCAGGAACCTGAACCAAGCAGAGGCGACACCCCATGGACAATCATCCGACCATCACCGCATTGAGCACCTTGAGCCTGGCCAGCGCGGTGTCCATCGGCTCCAACTGGGTGGACGTCTGCAACGGGGCCATGACCCCCGCCCAAGCCATTCTCAACGGGTTTGCGAAAGGTGCCGCGGCAACCCTCATCCTCAGGGCCACCACCCGCAGCACGCCCGTCCAGATTGTCATGGCCGCCGGGGTGCTCGCCGGCGCCGGCTTCCTGATCGATTCGGCCATGAAGAAGAGCAAACGGGAACTCTGCGCCATCGATGACAAGGCGGGGCGGTGAACCAGACGATCGTCCACCCCATCACCATCGCCCACGAGGTCCGGGGACGCATCCGCCTGCGCTGCCGGGTGATCGGCAACCAGGCCCTCGACCCTGATTATTTCGAAGCCGGGCTGGAAGCCATTGCCGGGGTGATGGAGGTACGCCTCAATACCCGGGCGCGGTCGGTGGTGATCCGGTACGACGGCCGCAACCTCACCCGCAGCGCCATCCTCGCCTACATGGCGGACCTGCCCGTCAAGGCCATCGAGGGCCATGGTGCCGTTCGCACCCTGCAATCGCCGCTTTCCCTGGCGGCACGCGGCGGGCTGGCGCTCTCCCTGCTGGCGCTGCCGCCGGTGGTCGGGGGGCCGCTCGCCGTGATCCTCTCCCTGCCGGTCATCATCGAGGGATTGGTCACCCTGTGGAACCGGGGAGTCAAGGTTGAGGTGCTGGATGCCTCGGCGGTCCTCTTTTGCCTGGTGCGTCGGGATTACTTCACCGCGGCCAGCATCGTCTTCCTGCTTTCCGCGGGTGATTATCTTGAGGAGTTGAGCGAGAACCGGACCACCGGCCTGCTCAAGAGCCTGCTCAAGCCCCAGGTGGAGCGGATCTGGATCGAGGAGGACGGTCGGGAACTGGAGATTGCGCTGGACCAGGCCCGCATCGGCGACCGGGTGGTCTGCGGCGCCGGCGAACTGATTCCCCTGGACGGAGTGGTGGTCAAGGGCGAGGCCTCGGTCAATGCCAGTTCCATTACCGGCGAATCGGTCCCCATCCACGTCCAACCCGGGACCGAGGTGCTGAGCGGCTCGGTGGTGGAGAGCGGCCGCATCGTCTTCGTGGCCAGCCATGTCGGAGCCGAAACCTCCATGGCGCGCATCGCCACCTTCCTGGAACAGTCGCTGCGCAGCGAGTCGGAATCGCAGAAGGAGAGCGACCGCCTCGCCGACCGGCTGGTGCCGGTCACCTTCGGCCTGGGCCTGGGCCTCTTGGCGGTCACCCGGAACCTGACCAAGGCCGCGGCGGTCCTGACCGTTGATTATTCCTGCGTCATCGAACTGGCCAACCCGGTGTCGGTGCGCGTGGCCATGTTCACCGCCGCCAAGCAGGGGGTCCTGCTCAAGGGTGCCCAGGCCCTGGACAGCCTCTCCAAGATCGACACCCTCATCTTCGACAAGACCGGCACCCTGACCCGGGGGCAACTGGTGGTCACCGATCTGCACGGCATCAACGGCTACGACGAAGAAAGCCTGCTCAAACTGGCGGCCGGCGCCGAGGTGCACTACTCCCATCCGGTGGCTGCCTCGGTGGTCAACGCGGCCAGGGAGCGCGGCCTGGAACTGCCGCCCACCAGCCAGGTCGACTTCATCGTCGCCCACGGCGTCTCCGCCTACATCCACGGTCAAAACGTCCTGGTGGGCAGCCGCCATTTCATTGAGGAAGACGAGGGCATCGCCTGCGATGCGGTGGATGAGATCAGCCGGATACTGCAATTGGAGGGCAAGAGCCTGCTCTATGTGGCCTGCGAGGAACGCCTTGTCGGGGTGATCGGACTGCGGGACGAATTGCGGCCGGAGGCCGAGGAAGTGCTGCGGGACCTGAAACACTCGGGGATTGCCAGAATAGTCATCCTCACCGGCGATGCCGAACTCACCGCCAAGGCGATCGCCGCTCAACTGCCGTCGGTGGACGAGATCCATTGGGAACTGAAACCCGAGGGCAAGGCGACTGTTGTCCAGGAAATGCAGCAGCGCGGTTACCGGGTCGGCTTCATCGGCGACGGCGTCAACGATGCCCCGGCCCTGGTCTCGGCGGACGTGGGCATCTGCCTGCCCCGGGGGGCCGACCTTGCCAAGGAATCGGCCCAGGTGATCCTGCTGCGCGAGGACCTGGCCTGCCTGCTGACCGGCCGCCTGGTTGCCCTGCGCAGCCAGAAGACCATCCATCGCACCTTTTATGCCGCCATCGGCCTGAACAGCGCGTTCCTTCTCCTGGCCACCTTCGGCCTGGTACGGCCGGTGGCCGCCGCCCTGCTCCATAACTTCAGCACCGTCGGGATCCTCGGCTATGCCGGTCTGCGTTCCGGAAAGGTTCCGGCCCGGCCGGTTCCGCGCGCAGCTTCCGACGATCGGGAGGGCTAGGAAATGTATTCTTCATTGCTGGACGCCCCTGTGCACACCGACCTCACTCTCCTCGACGTCACGCACCCCGGCCTGCGGCGCTGGTTGCAGCGGCTGGGGTTGTATACCGGCAGTCACCTGATGCGTCACGATGAGGAGGTCAACTATTTCCCGGTCCGGGTCCGTACCCACCGGGGCGATGTGGTGGTGCCGGCCGGGCTCGGGATTCGGGTGTTCGTCCATGTGGCATCGGGCGAACGCAAGCCCCTGGTGGAGATGCACAGAAAAGAGACGGGTCATGTCGAAACCATGTCCTGCGGGCGCGGCTGCATCGAGGCCCTGGCCCATCTCGGATTGGCGGAGGAGGCGGAAGTGACGTTTATCCGCGCCCTGCCGCACATGGATTACGTGACGGTCATCGAGCGTCGCGAGCGCACCCGGCTGACCGAGGGGGAGGCGGCACGACTGTGGGGGAAGGGAGAGGACGGAATCGAGCGCCAGTTTTACTTCGCAGCCCAGCACCGGCCCTTTGTCATCAGCGACATCATCGGCGGCCGCAATGTGAGGGAACATCTGCGCACCCATGGGATAACCCCGGGGTGCAGCCTGGTGCTCGAGTCCATCGAACAGACCCGGGAACTCCACAAACCGGGCGCGGAGCCGGTGACCATTTCCAGCCAGAGCGGCCTGCGGCTCTATCTCAACCGCACCCAGGCAGGACAGGTGATTGTACAAAGCGATGTCCGGCACGGGCAGGATGCCGATGCCGGACACCAGGCGAACGGGAAATGATGGCCGGGTCGCGGCAATCAGGCCTGCCGGTCCGTCTCGGCCCGAGCTTCTTCCCACATCCCGCCGTATTTCTCCTTCGTGGAAGTGAGCATGGTGTCGGTTTTCAGCTTGGCCTTGTAGACCGTCTTCATCGCGCCTTTGATAGCGCGGTCGGCCAGACACTCCCGGTCAACCTGCTCGACGCCGCGCTTGCCGGCCTTTTTGCCAGCCTTGTAGGCCAGGTAGCCGGCCACGCCGAGCACGGCCCAGCCGACGGGGTTACTTGTCAGGATGGGGATACCGATGATGGGATGGGACATTACTGGACTCCTTGGTTATCCGCGGGTTCGTCTTTGACTTCCACAGGCGCGGGGACTGCGGTGATCTGGGCGGCAGCGGCCTCTTCCTCGCCTTTCTTCTTGCCCGCCCGATAGAGGGCATAGCCGCCAATGCCGAGAATCAGCCAGCCGACCGGGGTGGTGGTCAGGGGAATATGGAACATGCATGTGCCTCCTGCTGAAAGAACCGATCCTCCGCCCCCATGGCGGAAATCGGAGCCGTGTTCATGGTAAACAGAAAAAAAATAATTGTCAAGCTGTTATAATTGTGTCGTTTTTTGTTCCCGCAAAACAAGTTGCGCGTCCCGAAGAGAGGCCCCTGCCAACAGCGGTGGAAAAAGTATGCCGACAGCACAAAAAGTATCTCCCCGAACCGACTCCGCTTCCTTTTGCCTGACCACCGGTCTGCTGAAAAAAACCGGAGTAACGGTTAAACAGGCCATGGCCGGGCGGATGCGGGCACGGGTTGCCGGCTTGCGCGGCAACACCAGGAAGGCCGGGTGGATGCGGGCGCATCTCATGGAAGCCAGGGGAGTGCTCAATGTCGAGTCCAGATCTTCCAGCGGTTCGGTGATCGTGGTCTTTGATCCCGGTCAGACGACCGCCCGGACCCTGCTCACCCTGATCGTCCAGCAGGTCATCCGGCCCATGCCGTATGCGGAGCCGCCACCCCCGATGGAGCCGCTGCCGGGATTCAGGCAGGCCTGTTCGGTCTGCGATTGCGGACCCAAGGCCTCCTTTGCCACCAAGGTACGCCGGGTAATCTGGCTGAGCGGCTGCATGGCCTACGCCGCCCTGCGGCTGTGGGTTTTCAGGCTGCCGTTGGTGCAGACGCCGTTCAGTCTGCTGGGGGTGGTCGCCCTGATGGGTGTGTGGCCCCTGGCGCGCGAAGCCTTTGAAGACATC
>JAUWAH010000174.1 GCA_030602145.1 Desulfobulbus sp. | reverse complement strand
AGCCAATTCCCCCCTGTATGGTTTTCGTCAGCGGATCACCACCGTCAACCAGGCCGTAACCCTCTTGGGCATCAACGCCGTCCGCAACCTGGTGCTGAGCTTCTCCTTTCTTGCCCTGGGTGAAAAGCGGCAACACAGCCTCTTCAATCTTGAACTGTTCTGGGAACGTTCGCTGGTGAGCGGCATGGCGGCCAAATTGATCGCCGGGTTGCTCTCTCCCCAAATTGACCCTGACGAGCTGTTCACCGTCGGTTTGTTGCAGGATGTCGGCCAACTGGTGTTCGCCCTCACCATGCCAGCCCGCTATGACCATGTTCTCGAGCAATTGGCCGTGGGCGATGGCGAGGTGACCGAGGTTGCCATGGAAGAGGAGTATCTTGCCCTGGCCCACACCACCGCAGGCTACGAGGTTGCCCGGGCATGGGGTTTGCCGTCGACCATCCTGGCCGGCATCCGTCACCACCACGACCCCGATGACTGTCCGGCTGAGCCTAGCCACGAACAGCTCATCGCCCGCATCGTCCATCTGGCCGACTTGGTGACCAGGATCTATTACTCCTGCGTACCGGAACGGCATTACCGGCAATTGCAGGTCGAGGCGGAGCGACTGCTCGGTCTGGACGGCCTGGCGATCAGACAGGCCATGGCCCGCATCCACCACGACCTCAATCGGGCCGCTCAAACCTTCGACATCGGCATGGAGCCGAAACGGCCGGTGGAGGAAATCATCCGGGAAGACAATATCCGGCTTGGCCTGCTCCATCTCAGCTACGAGGAGGTGCATCGGCAACTGACCCTGGCCAAGCAGGAACTGGAAGGGGTGCGGCTGCAGTTGACCGAACGCAACCGGCAACTGGAAAAACTGGCCAACATCGACGGGTTGACCGAAATCCATAACCACCGTTTCTTTCAACACTTCCTGCATGCTGAAATCAATCGGTCCATCAAAAACCAAAGCGACCTCTCCCTGCTGCTGGCCGATATCGATCACTTCAAACAGTTCAACGATACCCACGGCCATCAAACCGGCGATTTCATTCTCAAGGAATTGTGCGTGGTCGCCACCTCGGTCATTCGAGAATACGACCTGATGGCCAGGTACGGCGGCGAGGAGTTCGCCTTTGTCCTGCCCGATACCCCGGCCGAAGCGGCCCTGGTGGTGGCCCGCAGGGTGTGCCAAACCATCGCCGAACACGATTTCTTCGATGGCCGATGTCACTACCAGGTCACCGTCAGTATCGGTGTGGCCTGCGGTTCGTCTTTGACCGGTGACTTCAACCAAAACAACCTGATCGGCGAGGCAGATCAGGCCCTCTACTAGGCCAAGTGCCGAGGCCGAAACCGGGTGGTTCTCCATGAAGGGATCTTGCGGACCAAGCGGCTGGCAGCCTGACCCGATGTTGGCTTATCCGGCCGTAGCCCCCCGATCGAGTTGAACCCACTGACTCCTCTGCGCACGCTCGATTCTTTTTCTCCTGTCCTGCCAGCAAAGGATACCCCATGCGGATCTTCCTGACCCTTCTGATGGTGCTTGTGGCCGGTGGTATCGCCATGACCCCCTATCCCCACAGCCCCGTCAACGGCCTGGTTGCCGGAGCCGTCGTTTACCTGCTGGTGACGGTTTCCAGCCTGCGCCGGCGGATCGGCAAACTCGAAGAAACAGTGGCTGCCGCTGCCCGCACCGCCACTCAGCCGGCGGGTGAAGAAGCCGGTGAGCCCGCCGAGGCAGAACTGCCCATCGAATTGGACGAGGCACCGGTGATGGGTTTGCCACCGACCAAAGAAATGGGCAGCCTTCCCCCGGTCGAAGCCATGCCTCCATCGCCACCGCCTGCCGATGCATGGCTTGACCGGTTGCGGCCGCTGTTTGCCTGGTTCACCGGCGGCAATCCGGTCCTCAAGGCCGGCCTGGTGGTCCTGTTTTTCGGCGTCGCCTTTTTGTTGAAATATGCGGCCCAACGCAACCTGATCCCCCTGGAATTGCGCTTGACCGGCGTCGCCCTGGGCGGCCTGGCCCTGCTGGTTGTCGGCTGGCGGCTGCGGCATTCCAAACCGGTGTACGGGTTGGGCCTGGAGGGGGGCGGCATCGGCATTCTCTACCTGGTGGTCTTTGCCGGGGCCAAACTCTATCAGCTCGTTCCCATGGAACTGGCCATGGCGGTGATGATCGGCCTAGTCGCCCTGTCCTGCACCCTCGCCATCCTCCAGGACGGCCGCAGCCTGGCAGTGTTCGGCTCCGTCGGCGGCTTCCTCGCTCCGGTGCTGCTGTCCACCGGCGGCGGCAGTCACGTGATCCTGTTTTCCTACTATGCCCTGCTGGGCGCCGGCATCCTCGGCGTGGCCTGGTTCAAGGCCTGGCGGGAACTCAACCTGGTGGGTTTTGTCTTCACCTTCGGTATAGGCTCGCTGTGGGGAGCCTCGGCTTACACGCCAGCCCATTTCGCCACCACCGAGCCCTTCCTGATTCTCTTTTTTGTGATGTACTGTTTGATCGCGGTGCTGTTTGCCCATCGCCAGCCCCTGAACCTGCGCGGCTTCATCGACGGGCCGCTGGTTTTCGGCCTGCCGATCGTCACTGCCGGTCTCCAGGCGTACCTGGTCCGGGATATTCCCTTCGGCATGGCGCTCAGCGCCCTGGCTCTGGGCGGCTGGTACATCGGCCTGGCCCTGCTGCTGTGGCGGCGGCTGGCCGAGGAGATGCGGCTCGTAACCGAGGCCTTCCTTGCCCTGGGGGTGGTCTTCGCCAGCCTGGCCATCCCCCTGGGTCTCGACCCGCACTGGACCACCGGGGTCTGGGCCCTGGAGGGCGCAGCCATGATCTGGGTGGGGGTGCGTCAGCAACGGACCCTGGCCCGACTGTTCGGGCTCCTGCTCCAATTCGGTGCGGCCATGATCTTTTTCGATCAGCCGGCCTCGCTGGCATCGGGCATGCTGTTTGCCAACCGGACCTTTCTCGGTGCGGGCCTGATCGGCACGGCAGCGCTGCTGTCCTCCTTCTGGCTGGACCGCAACCGCGGCCGGGCCAAGCCGTGGGAAACCATGCTGCCCCACCTGCTCCTCGCCTGGGGCTTGATCTGGTGGTACTGCGGCGGCTTCCGCGACCTGGATCGCCACCTCAATCACCAGGAGCTGGCCCCCTGTTTTGTGCTGTTTGTCTGCGCCACGACCTTGGGGCTTGCCTGGGTGAGCGAACGTCTTGGCTGGCAGCGACTGATCGCCGCCCTCCTGCTCCAACTGCCGTTCATGACCCTGGCCCTGGTGGACCGAACCTTCGGTTGGCACACAGGCGGACTGCTTGCCGGCTACGGCCTTCTGGCCTGGCCGCTGGCCTTCGTCCTCCAGTACGGCCTGCTCCACCGCTTCGAATCCCGGTGGCCGGCACGGTTGCTCCCCATCTGGCACAGTCTCTGCCTGTGGCTTCTGATCGCGGCCATCACCGTGGAGGCAGTCTGGCAGGTCGACCGCATCCCCAACCTCACCGCCGCCTGGTCGCTCGCCTGTTGGGGCGCTGTTCCCCTGGTGCTCCTGTTTTCCCTGCGACTATGGGGCGACAGACTCCGCTGGCCGGTGGGCCGGTTTGGCGCCGCCTACCACGGCATCGGCACCGATGGGCCACTCGTGGCTCTCGCCCTGTGGCTGGCGGGATCGTTTGCGGTCAACGGCAATCCTGCTCCCCTGCCCTACATTCCCTTCCTCAACCCACTGGAGTTGATCGAGCTGGCCATCCTCCTGTTGGCCATGCTCCGTTGTTTCTCCGGCAGATCGGCCGGATTCTCCCTCCGGCCGGGACGAATCACGGTAACCGGTCTTTTCCTGTTTGCGTTTCTCAATGTGGTGATCGCTCGTTCCGTCCACTTTTTCGCCGCTGTGGACTACCGCTTTGACACCCTCTTTGGCTCCTCGGTGTTCCAGGCCGCAATCGCCGGCCTGTGGGCGGTTTTGGCCCTGGTGCTGACCGTCTGGGGTGCCAGGAAGCACCATCGTCGTCTCTGGCTGGCCGGCGCCGGCCTGCTTGCCCTGACGGTTCTCAAGCTCTTCTTCATCGATCTGTCCGGAACCGGAGCTATAGGCCGGATTATCTCCTTCCTGGTGGTCGGCCTGCTGATGCTGCTCATCGGATTTTTTGCCCCTCTCCCCCCTTCGGCAAAGGAAACCAGGCCATGAAATATTTTCCGCTTCTTTGTGTCCTGCTGGTCGCGCTGCCGGCAAGCGGCGCTGAATTGAGCCGCCAGGATTTTGCCTACGGTCATGTTCTGAACGTCGATCGGGGCGATGGCCTGTATGTCCTGGATATGCCCCTTTCGGTCTACACCAAGGCAATCCGGACCGATCTGGGCGATCTGCGGATATTCGACGGGGCCGGCCAACCGGTTCCCCACGCGGTCCGCCAACCCGCCATGGAGTTGAGCCAAAACCGACACCCGGTCCCCTTCTTCCCCCTGGTCGGCGAACGGCAGACCACATCCGGCGACCTCAGCCTTCGCGTGGTGCGCAACCCCGACGGCACGGTCATCACCGTCGATGCCGGCGATGGTCCTGCCAAGGTGGGTTCCTCTTATCTGCTTGACATCACCAAACTCGATCCCCGACCGAATGAACTCGAACTGCGCTGGACCGGTCCGGAGATGGTCACCCTGTCCCTGATGCACAGCAGCGACCTCACCCGTTGGTCACCTCTGGTCGATCGGCTGGTACTGGCCGACCTGAACTACAACGATGGCCGTGTCGTCTCCCGCAGGATTCCCCTGTCGAGGACGACCCTGCCCTACGTTCGCCTTGACTGCACCGATTGTCGGGAACCCCTGCAGGTGGAGGAGGTGACCGGCCTGAGCGGCACCCCGGCCACCGCCGACCAGTGGCAATGGCTCCGCGTCCAGGGAACCGAAACAAGGGGAGCGCAGGGTGAACGAACAATCAGTTACCGAAGCGGGGCCACGGTGAGGGTCACCGCTCTGCAACTGGCACTGCCAACCACCCCTTCGCTCCTGCGGGCGGCGGTGGACGTCCGCTCCCATCCGGACACCCCATGGCGGCAGATCGCCCAGACCGATTTTTACCGCCTGACCCTCCATGGCCAAACCCTGAGCAATCCCCCGATCCCCTGCACACCAACTTCGGCCGGAGATTGGCGACTTCGGGTGCTCGCCGACAGTGGTGGGGTTGTGGCGCCGGAACTCGAACTGGGATGGCGGCCGGACCAGGTGGTCTTTCTCGGCCGGGGTGCGGGCAGTTATACCCTTGCCTTTGGCAGCTCGCGGGCGGCACAGCTTGTCCCATCCTCAAACAGCCTGGTTCTGGCAGCCCTGCAAGCCGCCAAGGCTGAGGAACACCTCCAGCGCATCGAACCCGGTGCCCTGGTCACCCTGGGTGGCGATGCGGCCCTGAAACCGGGACTTGAAGCCATTAACTGGAAACAATGGATACTCTGGACGGTGTTGCTCGGCGGGGTGATCCTGATTGCCCTCATGGCCCGAACGGTCCTTCGTGAGATGCGCGCCAGCAAGGGTTGAGCCGGTTGGGACAAGCCCGGGGCTCAACCCGCCCCGTTTAGTTCTTCCCTGACCTTGGCGGCCAGCTCTGCAATGGAAAACGGCTTGGGCAGAAAGCACACATCCCGGTCCAGCACCCCCCGATGGGCGATGACATTGGCCGTGTATCCGGAGACGTAGACCGCCGCGACCCCGGGACAGATTGCCCGGACCGCCTCCACCAGATCCCGGCCGTTCATGGCCGGCATGATCACGTCGGTGAGAACCAGGCGGAGAACCTCCGTATGGGGCCTGACCAGAACAGCGACGCACAAATTGACCAACAGTTGGTCCACATGGGACGACTCCAT
>JAUWAH010000260.1 GCA_030602145.1 Desulfobulbus sp. | reverse complement strand
AACATCATCCGTCTGCTTGGTGAAATCGGCCATCCCGCCCTGTTCACGACCATCAAGCCCTTTATCCGCCATGCCGACTTGCGTGTTCAACAGGAAGTCATCGCCACTGCGGCCAAGATAGGCGGCGACCAACTCAAGGATTTCCTCCTCCATGCCCTGCAAACCGTGGACGACTCCCTCAAAATCAGGGTGGTCAACCACATCGTCTCCAACCACGACGAACGATTTGTCCGCCCCTTGACCGACCTGCTGGAAAGCACCAAACCCTTTCCCGGCAAAAACAAGAACGACCTGCAGATGGCTATCTGCAAGGCTCTGGGTGCCATCGGTTCCCGCCGGGCCAATGCCTCCCTCACCCGTGTTGCCCAGAGCAAGAACGTTCTCGGTCTGGTTGGCTATGGCGACGAGGCCCGCCGGGCTGCTGAGATGGCATTGGAACAGATCCGCATCGCCTCGGCAACCCAAAGAGACTCGGACGCAGAGGATGGGCAAGGCCAGGTGTCCGCCGGCATCGGGGCTACGGCGTCTGAGGACGTCCGCCCGGTTGTCGACCTCCGGGCCAGGGAGGAGGATATCTTTCACCTGGCCGGCCAAGGGCACCGGGAACAGGCCAAGGAACAACTGGTGGATTTGATCACCTCCGCAGCCCGGGCCGGTGATTTCAAGACAGCGGAGCGACTGCGGGAGCGGATCTATGAAATCGACGGCCTGGCTTTGGGCGAGATCATCCGAACCGGCGAGATCATCGAACAGGAGAAAAAGGGCGCCATCAAAGAGGAAGATCTTGAGATCTGGGCCGAACTCACCGACCGGCTCAGTTCCATTGAGTTCCAAACCATCTACCACGAACTCAACGAACATCGTTACAAGCCGGAGGAAAACATCGTCGGCCAGGGGGAAAAAAACGACGCCTTGTTCTTCATCACCCAGGGCAGCGTCAAGGTTTCCCATGTGATCGATTCACGAGAACTGTTCATCACCACTTTAAACCGGGGACAGATTGCCGGAGAAAATTTTTTCAGCCCATCGATATGGACGGTGACCCTCACTTCCCTCACGCCCACCCGCATTCACATCCTGCCGCAATCGGCACTGGCTGCCTGGCAGGAGCAGTTCCCCGGATTGCGGGCAAGACTGCATGAATACTACCTTTCCTGCAACACCATCCGCTCGATGATCGAAAAGAAGGGGTTGGAACGACGCAAGGACCAGCGCTTCACCCTTTCCCGCAAGATCCAGGTGCAACCGATCAGCAACCTTGACAACCCCATCGGCCGCGGTTTTCGGGCCGAAACCGCCGATATCTCGCTGGGCGGCATGGCCTTCCTCATTCGCATTTCCCGGCAGGAAAATGCTCGCCTGCTGCTGGGCAGGCGCATGCAGGTCGTGTTGCCGGTGGGCGGCAAGACACCCTTTTTACATCTGAAAGGTCTGGTCATTGGCATCCAGCCCTTCCAGGTTCTTGAAAACGACTTTTCCGTCCATTTTAAGTTCGACCACCCCTTGGACCAGCAGACGCTGCAAACCATTCTGGGTTGATGGCGAGCCCGTCACCCGTTTGCACCAGCGTCCTTGCCCTGTGATCCCGCCATGACCGATGCCGTCTCCAGGTTTTACCTCAGTCACCTGCCCGGGGCCATCCGCAAGCCGTCTCTGCTGCAGGCCGCCTGCCCTTTCTGCCTGCGGTTCGGCAAGGACCCGGACAGCGCCTTGATCGTTCATCTCAACCAGGAAAGCTTTTTCCACGGCTATTTCCGCTGCCTCCACCGCTGTGTGGACGGAGGATTTCCCCTCCATTTTGCCAGGCTCGCCGGTATCAGTCTCGTCGAGGTGCCGGGATTCGATCCCGACCGTGAATACCATGGCCGCGAGGTCGATTATCCGGCGAAAAACATCAATCATGAACTGATCGGCTTTGCCGACAAACTGGCGGATGAACACCTCGACTTCTTCGGGACGGCCGCCATTGCTCCGGAAGTGCTTGCCGAACTCCGCATCGGCTATAACGGCCGCTACCTGGTGTATCCCTACCTGCAACCCGACGGCAACTGCTATGCCGCCCGTTGCGTCCATCCGCAGCGGCCGGAGGATTTTTTCTGGTATGGTGACGAACGGTTTTTCGCCGAGCAGTTCCGGCTTTTCAATGCGCCGGAAATCGACCGTTGCGAAAACGGGGCTCTTTTCCTGGTCGAAGGCGAACAGAACCTGATGCCGTTGAAACAGTTGGGCCTGCCCGGCATCGCCGTCCCAACCGCCGCCGATCTCGACCATCTCGATCCCCTGCGGCTCAACTGGATCCGGACCATTTTTCTCTGGGTCAACCACAACGCCGAATCGGAAACCATGGCCAGGATGTTCGCCACCCGGACCGGGTACAAGGTGCGGCTCATCCGTTGGCCTGAACAGGCCGCCCGCAACAGCTCAATCTTCCAACTGGCCGCCGAAGCCGGCACCCAGTTCCAGAAAGAGGTGGCCAGCCGGCTCAAGGAAGCTCGGGCCTTCTCGCCGTTTGCCACCCCGGCGGGTGAGTACCAGATCTTCACCGAACGGCTGCTTCAGGAATCCGGCTCGTCCTACGGCAACCTGACCGGTGGTTTTGCCAAGATGGACAAGGCTCTCGGCGGCATGCACGGCATCAACATCATGGGCGGGACACCCAAGGCCGGCAAGTCGGCTTTCTCCATCCAGATCGCCTCGGACATGGCGCGGCGCAAAATACCCGTCATCTATTACGATTTTGAAAACGGCCGCCAGAAGATCTATCTCCGCATCCTCAGCCGCCTCAGCCGGCTGTCCGTGGACCGGATCAAAGACAACCGTCTACCCGACGATGAACGGCAGCGGTTATCGGAAGCCCAGCAACACCTGCGCGTCCTGCTCACCTGGCTTCGGGTGGTCAACGACCGCAAGCTCTCCCCGGAAACCATGCGCCGCCACATCGACTTTCTCCGCCACGAGACCAACGCCGAGTATACGGTGGTGGTCATCGACAGCCTGCACAAGCTGCCGTTCAAGGATATCAGCCAGAAGCGCAGCGGCATAGACGGCTGGCTGCGCCAACTGGAGGCGATCCGTGACGAGTTGGGAGCCGGATTCCTGGTGATCTCCGAACTGGAACGGGGCACGGACGGCCAGTTCGACCGCCAGCCCCACCTCGGCTCCTTCAAGGGGTCCGGCGACATCGGCTACTCCGCCGATAACGCCATGGTCCTCCTGCCCCAATGGGACCCCTTCGACGATCACCCGCCGACAACGCGCCGCAACGAACTGTGGCTGGTGGCCAGCCGTGAGCACAGTCCGGGCCGGATCGGTTCCTACCGGCTCGATTATCCCTACTGGGGCTTTATTGAGGAATAGCCGGCTCAGTCGGCCATTTCCCCTTGCCAGTCACTGAGCAGCAGCAGGGCTTGGTCGGCGCGCAGGCGGCCACGGTCCTTTTTCTTGATTTTACGGCCGGGGAGAGGGGGGAAGAGACCGAAATTGACGTTGGACGGTTGAAAATGGGCGGGGTCGGAACCGGTGAGATGGTGGATCAGGGCGCCATGGGCAGTAGCCGCAGGCGGAGGGATAAGCGTCTTGCCCCGGACTAGGCGGCCGGCATGGACACCGGCCAGCAACCCCATGGCCGCCGACTCGACGTAGCCCTCAACCCCTGACAATTGTCCGGCGAGGAACAGGCTCGGTCGGCTCAGCAGTTGGAGGGTAGCGTCCAGGACCCTGGGCGCACAGACAAAGGTGTTGCGATGGATGGAGCCGAGGCGGAGGAAGACCGCCCGCTCCAGGCCGGGAATGGTGCGAAAGATGCGCTGTTGCTCGGGATAGGTCAGCTTGGTCTGGAACCCGACCAGGTTGTAGGCCGTTCCCTCCCGATTCTCGGCCCGGAGTTGGACCACGGCGTGCGGCAGAAAACCAGTCTCCGGGTGGGCCAGACCGACCGGCTTCATCGGCCCATAACGGAGGGTGTCGACCCCGCGGGCCCCCATCACCTCGATGGGCAGGCACCCCTCGAAATACTTGGGCTCCTCGAAGGCATGCAGGGCAACGGTTTGCCCACCGCCGAGCAACCCGACGAATCGTTCGTACTGCTCCCTGTCCATGGGGCAGTTCAGGTAATCACCGGGCCCCTCCTCATCCCATCGGGATTTGCGGTAAATATTCCGGAGGTCGAGGCTGTCGCCGTCGACAATCGGGGCGATGGCGTCGTAAAAGGCAAGATGCGCATCCCCGGTCAGGGACCGCAGCGCATCGGCCAGGGGACCCGATAACAGGGGGCCGGCCGCCAGGATCATTGGGCCTGGCCCGGTGTCGGCAAGGCTGGTGACCTCCTGCCTCCGCACCGTGATCAGGGGATGGGCCTCGACCGTGGCCGTCATCCGTTCGGCGAACCGTTGCCGGTCCACGGCCAGGGCGGTTCCCGCCGGTACGGCGGTGCGGTCGGCAACCTCCATGACCAGCGATCCCAGCCGCCGCATCTCTTCCTTCAGCAGGCCGACCGCCGTGTCCACCGCGTTGGAGCGGAGCGAGTTCGAGCAGACCAACTCCGCCAGCAACGGCAGTTCGTGGGCCGGACTGAGCCGATGCGGCTTCATCTCGAACAGGGTCACCCGCACCCCCTGCCGTGCCGCCTG
>JAUWAH010000153.1 GCA_030602145.1 Desulfobulbus sp. | reverse complement strand
ACCACCCCCTTCGACAGCCTGATCGGCAATGACCGCATCCAGTGGCTCGATTGGCTCGACGACATTATCAAGGCCAAGGAGGACAAGGCCGACGACCGGCTGCTCTTCGCCGCCTTTTTCGCCGAGCACCCCGGCATCGAGCACGACGGCGGGGTGGAGCGGGGCGGGACCCTCATCCTGCTCTACGACGAGGAGCAGCGGGTGGTGGCCGATGTCATGCTCCCCTACCGCTGGATGGAGGCCGAAGAGGAAGAACCGGCGCAGCCGCCGATCCGCAAGCCGGGTCTGCGGCCCGGCTGGGTGATCGGCAATGGCCTCACCGTCCTGCCCTCGCGCCATGCCTTCATCCGCGATGCCCTGGTCCATTTCCGAAACGACGAGGTGGAAACCTTGCTCCAATCCCGGCTGGCCGGCTTTAAGGCTGCCCATGTCGACACCCTGCGGAGCACGATCGAGACCGGTTTGAACGGTCGGGTCGATGCCCTGCAAAAGGACTATCTGGGCACGGTCAAGGAATCGGCCAACCTGCTCGGTTCCGCCCTGATTGGCCGCAAGGACCTGGCGGCCGGTCTCGATGCGGGGCAGTTGGTCTTTGCCGACAGGGAACTGCAAGCCAGGGTCGAGGCGGTCAGGGAGCAGGAGCTGGTGACCAGATATCTGGCCGACAAGGCGAGCCAGCGGGGACTCACCGAAGCGCAGCAGACCCTCTACCAGCAGCAGGCCAGGGAGGCTGAAGCCGATCTGGCCAGGGCTATCGCCGACACCACCCAGTACCTTGCCGATTCCAGGACATCCGTTGCGGTCGGCAGCGAGGGCATGGCGGCGATGCTGACCCTGAACAATGGCCTGGCCACCATCAGCGACACCCAGGCCATGGCCACGGTCAATGACCGCCTGAACACCATCAGGACCGGCTCCACCGATGCCGGCTTGACGATGATGATCGACGCCATGACCAGCACCCGGATTCGCTGAGGCTGGGAGTGGACAAGAGGGACCATCGGATACGCTCGCTGCGCTGGCAGGTCGGCGCCCACAGTGCCGAGGAAGGGTTCGCCTGGCGCACCTTTCTGGCCACTTACGGCGCCGATCTCCTTGCCCCGGTCCTGGAGAAGGGGTTGGACGGGTTGACATCGGAGGGCGAGGTGCTCCGCCTGCCCCGGCTGCACCTGCATCTGCGCCTCGGCTCGCCCGCAGAACTGGTCAGTGCCCTGCCGGAGGCCATCGACCGGCAACTGCGTCAGCAGGCGATGGCCGTGGCGGCGGATGCCGCATCCGGGGCTCGGGAAAGCACGGACCAGGCAGCGGTGGCACGCGGTGTCGATCCGGCGGCGACGCTGATTGCCTACCTGCGCACCGGTCTGCTTCCCTGGGAGGCGGCCGCCGGTTCGGCCCAAGAACAGGTCACCCTGCTGCGAACCCTGGTGCAGCAGCACTGGCCACGGATTGTCGATCATCTGGGGCGGCAGGCGGAAGAGCCCCCCTTCTTGCTCCGCCTGCTGCACCTGATCGGCACCCAATCGCTGCCATCGGCCCTCGACCATGTGGTCGCACTGGTCCCGGCTTACCGGCAGGGGAACGCTCTTGCCGTCTGTGTGCAGGCAATCCAGGGGGAGTCTTCGGGATTGTCCCGCCTGACCCGTCTCCAACTGCTGGCCACCCTGTTGGCCGCGGTGCTCGATCCGGCCGGGGCGACGACCGCCAAGGTTCCGCTTGATCAAGCCATGACCGCGGTGGTTCCGCCGGCCGAGTCGGCGCCGTGGCAGCGATTGCTCGCCTCCCTGCCCGAGCCGGCTGCATCGCTGCTCTTCGGCATCGGCACCCCGGTTTGCGCGGAGGACAGCCCGGCCGCCACCGGCACCAGTGGCGTGGCCCAGCCTTTCGGCGCACCGCCGTCCACCGATGGCCCCCATCCCCCGGAGCCAGAATCGTTGCCGACCGATGGTCGCCGACCCGCCGGCCGGCCGACACCTTCCCGGGCCGTCGACCGTCCCGAACAGCTCTCCGCAGTCGAGGGGCCGCCGGAGGCTTCGGCCTCCCTCTACCCCCTACGCACCGATCAGGCCGGGCTGGTTCTGCTCCATCCCTACATCGGCCGATTACTGACCCGCTGCGGTCTTGCCGATCCGGGAGACAGGGAATTGGCCTGGCCGAACCTGCCGCGCATTGCCAACCTGATGCACTACCTGGCCACCGGCCGGGACGAGGTGATGGAGTTCGAACTGGGCCTGATCAAGATCCTCATCGGTCTTGAGCCGACTACACCCCTGCCCCTGTGCGACGGTCTGCTGACGGCTTTGGACCGGGAGGAGACCGACAGGCTGCTCACGGCGGTGATTGGTCATTGGGAGGCGCTGAAGAATACGTCCGTGGATGGCCTGCGCGCTGCTTTCTTGCAAAGGGTCGGTCTGCTTCGCAGGGCTGAGACCGGCTGGCGGCTCAACGTGGAGCGGCAGCCCCACGATGTCCTGCTTGACCGGCTGCCCTGGAGTTTTTCCCTGGTGCGGCTGCCCTGGATGGACGTGCCGCTGACGGTCGAATGGTGACCCCCATGGAGGACAACGCCCGCGATCTGGTCCTTGAGCTGGACTGGTTTGCCGCGGTGTTGGACGCCCGGCTGAAACAGGCCTTCGACCCCGGGCCGTCCGGCGACCCGGCTCCGGCCACCCCGCCGCCGGAACTGGGGGAGAGTGCCTCCTGCTATGCCCGCTTCCTGGTCCACTATGGATTCTCGACCGCCGAACGGCTGGTGCTGCTCCTGGCCCTGATTCCCCATGTCCGGCCCCAGTTGCTCGATGTGCTCTGGAGCAAGAACCAGACCATCGGCCGCGGCTTCACCGAATTCGGCGGCGTTCAGGGCGCCATCCACGGCGGCTTTCTTCCCACCGGCGAGACAGCGGCCTTCCTGCTCGCCGGCGATGACCTGGCGGCGCGGTTCGCCCTGCTGGCGATGTTCGCCGGCGACCATGTCTTCGCCCGCCACGCCATCCTGCACCTGGCGCCGGCTCCGCCGGGCGAGCCCCAGTTGAGCGGCATGCTCACCCTGTCCCGCGAGCACGTCGCCTGGCTGACCACGGCCGTGGAGCACAAGCCCACCTACAGCAGCGACTTCCCGGCCAGGCTGATCGCCACCAGGCTGGATTGGGACCACCTGGTGCTGCCGTCGTCCACCCTGGTCCAGTTGGAGGAGATCCGCCATTGGGTGCTGCACGGCCAGCAGCTGCTCCACGACTGGGAGATGGATGCCAAGCTGGCGCCCGGTTTCACCGCCCTGTTCCATGGCCCGCCCGGCACCGGCAAGACCCTGTCCGCCTGTTTGCTGGGCAAGCACTGCGGCTGCGATGTCTACAAGATCGACCTGGGCATGATCGTCTCCAAGTACATCGGCGAAACCGAGAAGAATTTGGCCAAGATCTTCGACCTGGCCGAGCACAGGGGATGGATTCTCTTTTTCGACGAGGCCGACGCCCTGTTCGGCAAGCGGACCCGGGTCGACGACGCCCACGACCGCTACGCCAACCAGGAGGTCAGCTTTCTGCTCCAGCGGATCGAGGAGTTCAACGGCGTGGTCATCCTCGCCTCCAACATCAAAACCAATATCGACGAAGCCTTTCTGCGCCGCCTGCACTCGGTGATCCTCTTCCCCATGCCCAAACCGGCGGAGAGGCTGCGGATCTGGCAGAACGGTTTTTCGCCGAAGGCCCGGTTGGAGGAGGCGGCGGATCTTGTCCGGATCGCCGAGAAATATGAACTGGCGGGCGGCTCGATCATGAATGTGATTCGCCATGCCTCCCTCAAGGCGCTCAGCCGGGACAGCACCCGCATCCGGCTGGATGATCTTGAGGAGGGTATCCGGCGGGAATTGCACAAGATGGGCCGGACCGTCTGACCGGCCGGCCGGACCGCCTTGGCCGGTCGCAACGAACCGGCAGGTCAAGGCCGCCGGACCCCACACGTTCAGGGAGATAATCCCGGCTTCCTTCCAGCATGAGGTCAACCGCGTGCAGACAGCCAGACACAAGACAGTGAACCGGAGCGCGACCGTGCAGCCGGCGGCGGCCTTTCAGGCCACGCAGGGCGTCCGGTCGGCCCCGTCTGCAAACTCCCTGACTCCGTCGACACCGGGGCGGGAGGAGAGAACAGGGAATATCGGCCCCGGCTGGCGGTCGCCGTCGACGGAACGGTTTCGGGTCGTCCCCTCCGGGGTACTGCCGACGGTGCGTTCCCCCGGCGGCAGCGTCGATGGGGAGCGGGTTCCGGCGGCGGACCGGTCCGGGAAGCAGGGCGGGAAAGCGGAGCATGCCGACCGGCCGCAGTCGGCCGCGGCCAGTGAGGGCCGACAAGAGCGGCCACCGCTTGATCCCGAGGCAACAGCCAAACCGGCCCAAGCGGTCGATTCGGCCGCCAAGGAGGAGACCGCCGCCGTCCAGGCCGAGCAGCAGGGGCAGGAGGGTCCGGCCACCATCGGCGGCGGGGATCAGGCTGCCAGACCGGTGCAGGCTGGGGACGGTTCCCCGGCAACCGGGGAGCAGGGCGGCAAGGAAGCCAAGGGATACTCGGCCGGCGGCGAGGGTGACGAAGGCTCGGCCTCCCAGGGGCAGGAGGTTCCCCAGGCCGAAGAGGTCGGCGAGGGGCGCCAGGAGGGGGCAGCAAGGGAGGCCGTTGCGCCGGCCGCGACCAAGGACACCGAACCGGTCGACGTCGCCGACCAGCCGCTGGCGGACTTTGGCGTCGTCAGCCGGGGGCTGATTGACAGAGACAGCGAATCCGCCTCCCGGTTGGTGCGGGCCGATGCCGCCTCCAAACGGCAGATGGTCAGCCTGTTCTGCTCGCTCCACGGCCGGGCCTTTGCCTCCTTTATCGGTGCGCATCTCCAGGCGCTGTCGTTTGCCATCCAGCACCGCCAGGCGGTCGCCCAGGCCTGGCTGTTCGCCCGCTCGGCCAGTGTCCAAACCTTCCTGCTCACGTTGCTGGCCAGGGCCAACACCGCCGGTGCCATGATCGGCGCCAGGATGCTGACCTCCATCTCCGGTCTGGTGGGCGGAGTCGCCGCCGGCGTCAACGGGGTGATCGACCGGGTGCTCGCCATGGCCCGCACCATCCCCATTCCCGCGCTGCCCGGCCTTCAGCGGGCCCGCCAGGCGGTCCTCACCATCGCCGCCAGGATCGGTGCGGCCATGCGACGGGCCTTGGTCAACGTGCAGCTCTTCGTGGCCAGGGTGATCGGCTCGGTGGTGGCGGCGGTCGGCGTGGTGCTCGCCCGCCTCGGCAGAGCCCTGGTCGGTGTCGTCACCCGCCTGACCATGAAACTGCTCAGGCTGCTGACCCGGATCACCGCCATCCTGAGCCGGTTGGTGCACCGGGTGACCCGTGCGTTCCGGCGTCTGGGCACGCGGGTCCGGGCGGTGCTTGCCCGGGCGGAGTCACTGGTGATCGGCCGCATCAGCCGTGCCGAGGCGCGGGCCTTGACCACCATCGCCGCCAATCGCCGGCGCGGCAGGGCAACCATTGCTCAGATTCTCGACTTTTGCGGCCGCCAGGGCGACCTGCCCGCCGATCCGGTCGCCGACTCGGAGCTGGCCGTGGTCGAGAACACCAACGCCAAAGAACAGTATGTGTCCGCCGCCCGTTCGGCCATGTTCCGCGTCGTGCAGGATGTCCTCCACGGGAACCGGGAATGCAGCCAGCGGTATATGCAGGAAACCTCGTCGCTCGCCGGCCTCTTCCGGGGCATGGTGGTCGAATATGTTGCCAGGTTGCGCCAGGGTGTCGGTCGGGTGGTGCAGGCGGCGGTCGCCGGCGTCGGCAGGGCGTTAGACCTGGTCCTGACCGGTGTCGGCACGGTGGTCGACCGGGTCCGGGACATGGCGCGCAGCTTGATGGAGCGGGTCAGCGACCTGCTGGCCAGGGTGGTGCAGGTGGTGATCGAGGTGATCCGCCATCCCGTGGCAAATCTGGCCGGCGCGGTCCGCTCGGCGGTCGCCTCGGTCTATGCTTTTCTCAGACAGTTCATCTCGCGCCTGGTGGACCTGGCCTCGTCGCTGCTGCCCGGATCGGCCGGTGGTGACGATGCCTCCCTGACGGACAGGTTGAAAGCGTTCGACCCGGCCCGCTTGGCTGCGGCTGCCCGCATGGCCTCGCCGCCGGCTGCTGCGGCCCTCGTTCTGGGC
>JAUWAH010000479.1 GCA_030602145.1 Desulfobulbus sp. | reverse complement strand
AGAGGGGTTGGTGACGCGCGGCGGCCGGCACATTTTCATCATCCCCTGGCGGGGCCGTTCACTGATCGGCACCACCAATGTCCCCTTCAACGGTCGTCTCGACGAGGTGCGGGTCACCCGCCGCGACGTGATCGATTCTCTGCAGGATATCAACGCCATCCTGCCTGGCGTGTCCCTTACCGAAGCCGATGTTCACTACGCCTTTGCCGGCTTGTACCCGTTGATCAGCGATGAGATAAAGACCGACACCTATCAGGGAACCGGTGAGTACCAGGTGGTGGATCACGCCGAGCAGGGGCGTATGGAAGGGATCATGTCCGTGCTTGGAGCCAAATATACGACGGCGCGGGCCATTGCCGAACAGGCGGTGGACGTTGCCCTGAAAAAACTGCACCGGGATCCGGTGCGTTGCCAGACAGCGTATCGTCCACTGGTCGAAGGGGTCGGGGGAGAGATGGCTTCGTTCGTCCAAACGAAACAACGCCAGTATGGTCACCTGCTGCCGCCTGCCGCCATTGCCCATCTAATAGCCTCATATGGCAGTGAAATCGATCGGGTGATGGAATTCCTGCAACGGGTTCCCGGATATCTGGAACCCTTGACGGACAACCGGGAGACCTTGACGGGGGAAGTTGTTTGGGCGGTGGAGCAGGAAATGGCCTGCACGTTGGAGGATGTGGTCTTTGCCCGCACCGGCCTCGGAACCATCGGACATCCGGGAGAGGCGGTACTTAAGAAAGTGTTTGCCGTCATGGCGCCGCTGCTGAAGTGGCCTGACCGGCGCTATGCAGCGGAACGGGAACGGGTGGTGCGGCGGTATCGTTTTCTGGATGAGCAACCATGACGAATTGGCCCGGAAAGACGGCCCTGGCCGGCGGTGCGATCGATGGTCCGGTGGTGCACATTGCGCCGACGCCGTTTTTTTCCAACCGCGGCTGCCACATCAGGATCCTCAACGAATACGAGGCGCTACGCCAGGCAGGACAACGGGTGATCATCTGTACCTATGGGCTCGGTAACGAGGTGGCCGGTGTGGAGGTCAGGAGGATTGGCAAGATCCCCGGGTATACCAAAACCTCAGCCGGGTTTTCACCGTTCAAGCCCTTTGCCGATGTTCTGTTGTTTTTTCTGGTGCTGAAAGTCGTTTTTCAGGAACGAGCAGCCATCATCCACGGCCATCTGCACGAAGGCGGGCTGATCGGCTGGTGGGTGAAACGGGTGTTATTCTGGCGCCGCATCTTCCTGGTGATGGACGTGCAGGGGAGTCTGTCCGGTGAACTCAGGGCCTACGGGACCTTCCGCCGGATTCCCTGGGTGCTCCCCCTCTTTTACGGTCTCGAGCGTCTGGTTTTGTGGCTGCCGGACCTGATTGTCTGTTCTTCCCACGCGAGCCTGGATTTTCTCACTCGACAGTGCCGGATCTCGCGGGAGAAACTGGAGGTGGTCGGCGATGTGGTGCCGCCGTCGTTCTTCGAGCAGCGGGATCGGTTGGAACAGCGTCGGCGGCTGGGGGTGCCGAGCGACGGGGTGGTCGTCCTGTACAGTGGCTCTTTGTTGCCGGGCAAAGGCATCGATCTGCTTCTGGAGGCCGTTGCCCTTTTGTTGCAGCGGCGCCAGGATGTGACGGTGGTGCTGGCCGGTTATCCCAAACAATGGATCGAAGAGCAGACTGGTCAGTGGCCGGCGTATCGCAGTCGGCTGCTGTTGCCGGGAGAAGTGGCCTATGGCGAACTGGCCGGTTGGCTGGCCACCGCCGATCTTGCCGTTGATCCGAAACGGGGTGCGTCCGGCGAGGCGAGCGGTAAAATCCTGCACTACATGGCAAGCGGGTTGCCGGTTGTCTGTTTCGCATCCGAAAACAACCGGATGTTTCTCGGAACAGAAGCCTTTTTCGTCGAGAACGAGACAGCCAGCGCCCTCGCTGCAGCGCTTGATTTGGCATTGACAGATGTCCAGACAAGGAATAAGTATGGTGCGTCCGGCCGTGACCGGGCCGCTGCCTCCTTCTCCCTGGCTGCACGTGGTCGGCAACTGGCCGATATCTACCAGCGTATCCAACGAGTAACAAAGACGGCAAGAACCTAACAAGATAGATGGCGGAATCTGACGATAGAACAGAGGAGCGCCGGAGGAGTGGTATATGAAGATATTGGTCACCGGAGGAACGGGATTTACCGGGAAAGCCTTGGTACGCCGCCTGCTGCAGGATGGGCATCATGTCGTGGCCCTTGACTTCCAGGAAGGGTTGAAGACGCAGGAGTTGCGGGATTGGGGTGCCGAGGTGGTCATCGGCACGGTGACCGACAAGGCGGTCGTGGATCGCTGCATGAAGGGAGTCGACGTCGTTCACCACCTGGCGGCCGCGTTTCGTCAGCTCAATGTTCCCAACAGCTATTATTGGGATGTCAATGTGGGTGGGACAAAGATCGTGCTGGAGGCGGCCTGGCGGGAAAAAGTCAAAAAGTTCGTCTATTGCAGCACCTGCGGGGTGCACGGCAATGTGGA
>JAUWAH010000149.1 GCA_030602145.1 Desulfobulbus sp. | reverse complement strand
ACAGCGAACGAAGCCACCAGCCCGATGAGCGTCATGACCACAATCAGTTCCACCAGGGTGAACGCCCGGCGATCGGCTATGCCGGGACGCATGACGAGGTCCTCACCGGGCACGGCGGGCTACTTGAGTTCCCAACCGTTGACGTCCGCATCCTTGCCCTCGCCGCCGGCCTGATTGTCCGCACCATAGGAGCTGAGATCGTAGTCGCCGTGCAGACCCGGTGAGATGTAGACAAAATCGTTGTCCCACGGATCCTTGGGCACCTTGCCCTTTTCCAGGTAGCCGCCGGTTCTCCACTTCTTGGCCAGCGTCCCGGTCGCCGGCGGCTCGACCAGGGCAAGCAACCCCTGTTCGGTGGTTGGATACTGGCCGTTGTCAAGCTTGTAGAGCTTGAGGGCCTGCTCGATCGACTGAATCTGAACGGCAGCCTTGGTCCTCCGGGCCTCCTCGGGTCGATCCATGATCCGTGGCACGATGAGGCCGGCAAGAATGCCAAGTATCACCATCACCACCATCAATTCAATCAGGGTGAAGCCGTGGCTGCCGGTCAACCTCCGCGCCATTCGAGATCGGGTCTCCATCGATCAGTTCTCCGATGTGTTAAGGATTTTCATTTGTAAAAAATTTCGGCGAGGGGGCACCTGCCCGCCTGCCGCACGCCAGACCAGGAGCGCCACCGTTGCCAGGGAAATCAGCGCGCCGGTCAAGCCGATCTGCAGGGCCAGCCAGGAAAAACCCACGCAGGGGAGCAACAGCATTTGAACTGTCCGGCGAAGCACACCATGTGCCGCGACGACCTCGGCCAGAGAGGGCGACAGTGCGTAATATAGATCAACCAGTCGCCTGCCGAAAGTGGTTGAAACCAAACAAGTGTCGCGAAAATCGCGGAGCAGGGTAACCGCGGGATGCAGCAAGGTCCCAAAGGAGGCGGTGGCGATGAAACAGGCGTCCGCAGTTCTGACATTGAGTTGGTTGCCGTAATAGACTTCGCCCGTTGCGGTGAGGGCATAGGCGCGAAGGTAATAGACTGTTCCAGGCAGCAGATTGTCGACAACAGCGATGAATCCCCCGGTTCCCGCTCCGTTTGCCGTTTCGCCCGTTTCCCGGGCCTGTGCCCCGGGCGATGCGGGGGCACCATGCGCTGCCGGAGCGTTGCTTGTTTGGGCGGCCTGTGCCTCGGGCAGGAAAAAGGAGGCTGTGGCGTCGATGGCTGATCGGGATTTTGCCAAGGGGAGACTCGAATCGGCGTTGCTGCGAGCGGCCGTCAACCGGGGGCCCGGGTTGACGCTGAAGACCACGCCCCGGCGTACCACCTCCCTGCCGAAGGTGGCGGCGATTTCTCCGCCGGTCGTTATGGTATCCTTGGTGATCGTCGCCGGCGGTGTCGTGGTGACATGCCCGCTGCGCTGTCCGGGTTGTTCGGTGATGCGATCGACCAAGTCCTCGGCCGTGAAGCGTGCGGCCACCATGGAACTGGTTCCGCCGCCGTCGGCGGTGCCCACGGTGACGATGCTGCCTTCACGGTCCCAGGTCAGGGCGTAACTGACCGATTCCCCTTCGCTGAAGGTTGTGGTGACAATGTGCGGCGTGGCGGCAACCTTGTAGGCAGAGGGCACAGTGTGCGGGGCAACCGTTGATTGCTGGTCGGTCGATGACGAAACTCCGCCGGTCGTCCCTGTGGCAGCGGCAGGTGTTTGGGAAGCCATGGCACCGGTGACGGCCTGGAGCAGATCGTCGGGAACCTGGGTGCGGAGCAGAGGGGCCAGTGTTCGTGCCAAGGAATCGAGCATCTGCAAGTCCAAGATCCTGATGTCGTTTTGCCACACCTGCAGCCGACGGATCTGCACCCTGGTGTTGCCGGTGATCCGCACCTCCTGGACCGAGGCCAACTCAACGGATTGTGTCCCCTCTCCGTCCGGTTCGGCGGTCACCACCCGGGCTGCACCAGCCGCGTAGCTGTCGGCCGTGTAGGCAATCAGGACGAACTGCCGGACACCGGCATCGGTGGCGAAACCGCTGGCGGCCACGCCGCCTTTACCGACATCGATATCGTAGAGGACGTCGTCCTCCTTGCCGATGGCAAACACGGCAAGGCCGTGCTCACCGAACGTCGTATCGGCCGAGCCATCCGCGGTGAATCGAAACAGCGCCGCTTCCCGTTTACCGGGCAAGCCCATGGACCCGGCCAGATAGATCCGGCCGGATCCGTCGACGGCCGCTTTGTACCCCTCGCTGGCGGCCAACGAGCCGGCCGGGACGGCGACACCTTTGTCACCGAATTCCTCGTTGACGGTACCGTCGTCCCGCAGACCGACCAGCATGGCCGCGGATCGTTTCTTCTCAAGATACGAACCGGCAAGGACATACCCTCCGCCTGCCAGTTCGATGATTCCCTCGGCGGAGGCGTCCTCGCCGACGCCGATCAGGCTGATCCCCTCTTCGCCGAACCCGCTGTCCGGAGCGCCGTTGGCAAAATAGCGGGCGGCCACCAGAATCCTGCCGGCGGTTCCCTCGGTTGACCCGACCACGGTGATCATGTTGGCGGAACTCACCGAGATGGCGGTGATCTCTTCGTTGCCGTTGCCGATTGAGGTGAGAATCACCCCGGCATCGCCAAAGGCAGGGTCAAGGGTGCCGTTCGCCCGGATACAAACCAGGGCCAGGTCCCGATCCCGGCCGTTATGGGCATAGCCGGCGGCGAGAATGCGGCCGTCGGCAAGCAGACCGAGCGCCAGGGCTTCGTCGTCTCCGGTGGACAGGGAAAGCCGGACTGAACCATCGCCATCGAATGAGGTGTCGGGGGTGCCATTGGCATGGAAGCGCAGCAGGGAAAAATTCAGCCCGCCCATGGTATCGGCGGAGGAGCCGGCCACCAGTATTTTTCCGTCCGGCTGAACGAGCACGGCGTGGCCGCTGTTTTTGGCGCCCAACTCGACCGCCAGCCGGCCATTGTACCCGAAGGTGGGATCCAGCCTGGTGACGGCTGCTGCCGGTGCGCACCACAGCACGCCAAGCACCAACCATATGCCGAACATCAGGGAATATCGATGCAGCATGACCGGGCCTCACGTCAAAAAGGAAAAGAACTGCATTGCGCACAAATACCACAATTAAAACGCTATCGCAAATCGAACGATACCCTCCCGCCACTTCCTAACCGTGCCGTAACCGAAATGAGGCTTCGCGCCGCAGCGTCCGGTCTTCACCTCATGCCTTGCCAAAACTGCAAACCGGATATTGACAGCGGGGGCAGTTGCGACAGAGTCCGCCGTGTCCCAACCGGGCCAGCTCGGTGCGACCGATGGTCTCGCCGGTAAGGATGCGCGGCAGCACCAAATCCAACACCGTGATCTTGTGGAACATGCCGCAGGCCGGAACCCCCAGCACCGTCACCTCACCGATCCGGCCCACCAGGAACATCGCCCCCGGCAGCACCGGCGTTCCGTAGACCACTTCCTCGGCCCCGGCCAGGGTGATACCCAGACGGGTGACGTCGTCCGGGTCCACCGACATGCCGCCCGAGGTGACGATCAATTGAGCGCCTTCATCCAGACAGGCATGGATGGCCGCTGCGATCAGATCCGGATCGTCCGGGGCAAACCGTACCATTGTCACCGTCGAACCCAACCCGGTCAGCTTGTCGCGCAGCACCTGTTCGAAACGATCCTGGATACGCCCGTGAAAGACTTCGTTGCCGGTGATTACCAGGCCGGCCCGCACCGTGGCCAAGGGAACCACCCGGACAATAGGTGCGCCGGAACGGGCGATGGCCGTCGCCGCCTCCACCACCCTTCGCGCCCCCACCAGGGGGATCAGACGGGAGGCCGCCACCTGCTCGCCTTTGGTAACCGGTGTATTGTCCTGCAGGGTGGCGCACATCACCTCGCCCAGCAGGTTGAAGCGATACAGGGCCTCGGTGTTGACCTTGAGCAGGCCATCGATGGCCGCTTTGAGCCCGACCTTCCCCTCAACCACCTCCGTCGAGTACTCGACCCCGTCGCCGGCCAAGGACTCGGCCATGGCCAGGGCGGCCTCGTTTTCGTGGATTTCCTCCGGTCGCAGTTCGAGCACGTAGATGTGTTCCTTGCCCAGGCGGCGCAGGTGGTCCACATCCCGCTCGGCGATGATGTGCCCCTTTCTGAAGGCTCGCCCCTTGAACTGATCCTTGACGATCTCGGTCACATCGTGGGGCAGGACCATGCCCACCGCCTGACTGACCGGCACTTTTTTCTTCATGGTCATTTCCGACACTCCCACTCTTTCCAACGGGGCTTTCGCCTCGGTCTTTCGAGCCACCGTTGTCTGCTTATCAGGATAACGACAGGAGCGCAAATATATTCCTCCCCCCAAGGGGGCGGCAACCGCTTTACCGCACCGGAACAATACGGTACAATCCCGGCCGAACACCTTCCGATCCCGATCCTGTTCTTCAGGAAAGACAACCCCCCTTCACTTCAAGGATGCGCGATGATCAAAAAGGAACTGTTGGAGATTCTGGCCTGCCCCCAATGCAAGGGACCGGTGGAACTGAATGCCGAGGGCGACGGTATCGTCTGCCGGGCCTGTCAACTGCTCTATGAGATTCGGGAATCCATCCCGATCATGTTGATCGACGAGGCCAAACCGTTGCCGGAGACCAAGCCGGAAGAAGAATAACCAGCGGGCGACCGGACCATATTGGCCGGCCACAGCGACCAACGGAAGGCCTGTGCTCCGGCATGGCAACGCTGCCGGTACCAACATCGTCCACACAAAAAAGCCCGGCGGCACCGTTGCGCCACCGGGCTAGCCTCTGTTTGTGCACCGCCCCCCTTACGGGGCAATCCCCAATTCCTGCTCCTTGGCGGCAATGGCCAGCCGGGTCTTGACCACCGTGTCCGACACCAGGCTGATCGAGTCGATCCCTTCCTCCACCAGGAAGGTGGCGAAATCGGGAAAATCCGACGGAGCCTGGCCGCAGATACCAATCTTGCGGCCCCGCCGTTTGGCGGTGGCGATCACCATCCGGATCAGGGTCTTGACCGCCTCGTTGCGTTCGTCGTAAATATGGGCCACCAGGTCGGAATCGCGGTCCAGGCCGAGGGTCAGTTGGGTAAGGTCGTTGGAGCCGATGGAAAAGCCGTCGAACACGTCGCAAAAGGCATCGGCGGCGATCACGTTGGAGGGAATCTCGCACATCACGTACACCTCCAGGCCGTTTTCGCCCTGGACCAGGCCGTTTTCCCGCATCACCTCGATCACCCTGCGCCCCTCTTCCGGGGTACGACAAAAGGGAACCATCAGCTTGATGTTGGTCAATCCCATTTCGCCCCTGGCCTTGAGCAGTGCCTGGCATTCCAGATCGAAGGCCGCCCGGTAGCGGGGGTCATAGTAGCGCGACGCGCCGCGCCAGCCGATCATGGGGTTTGACTCCTCGGGTTCGTAAAGATGGCCGCCGATCAGGTTAGCGTATTCGTTGGACTTGAAATCGGACAGCCGGACAATCACATCCTTGGGATAGAATCCGGCACCGATCCGGCCGACGCCTTCGGCCAGCTTGTCGATGAAATACCGGCGCTTGTCATCGGGATAGGCGGTGGTGCGCACATCGATGTCCTCAACGATCTCGGCGATCTCGTCGTCATGTTCGGCCTGCTGCCGCAGTTGTTCGTAATTGATCAGGGCCAGGGGATGGATGCCGATGTGGGAGTTGATGATGAACTCCTCCCTGGCCAGACCGACCCCCTCGTTGGGCAACTGCCCTTCGACGAACGCCTTCTCCGGCAGGCCGACGTTCATCATCACCTTGGTCCGGGTGACCGGGATGTTGTCCAGGTCAAGGGTCTCGATCACGAAATCGAGTAATCCCTCGTAGATATGTCCTGTTTCCCCCTCCACGCAGGACACGGTGACCGCTTGCCCGTCCCTGATCTCCCGAGTACCGTTTCCCGTGCCGATCACGCAGGGAATGCCCAATTCCCGGGAGATGATCGCCGCATGGCAGGTCCGGCCGCCGCGATTGGTGACGATGGCGCCGGCTGTCTTCATGATCGGCTCCCAGTCGGGGTCGGTCATGTCCGTGACCAGCACCTCCCCCGCCTTGAAATCGTGGATCTGACTGACATCATGGAGGATGCGGGTCACACCCTGGCCGATCTTGGCGCCCACCGCCTGGCCGCTGGCCAAAAGCGTCCCCTTTTCCTTGAGCACATAGGTTTCCATGGTCCGCTTGCAGGCCTGGGAGTGCACGGTCTCAGGGCGGGCCTGGACGATGAACAGCTTGCCGCTGCCCACACTGGTCCCGTCGCCGTCCTTGGCCCATTCGATGTCCATGGGACGGCCGTAGTGGTCCTCGATGATGCAGGCCCAGCGGGCCAACTGG
>JAUWAH010000107.1 GCA_030602145.1 Desulfobulbus sp. | reverse complement strand
GGGCCCGCGGCGGCTGCCTCTTCTGCCGGCCGGCCAGCTTCACCCCCTTCTCCCTGCGCGCCGCAGACCGGCTCGACGCACAGATTCGCCGCGGCAAAGCCCTGCTGCTCAAGGGCAGGTTCCAAAGCTTTCTCGGTTATGTGCAGCAGGAAACCCCGACGGCCATGGCAACCGACCACCTCATTCCCCTCCTCGCCCGGATCCTGGACGATCCGGACTGCCTGGGCCTGATCCTCTCCACCCGTCCCGACGCCATCGCCCCTGACCTGCCCGACGCCCTGGCCCGGCTGGTCAGCGAGCGCGGCGCCACCTGCCTGGTGGAGTTGGGACTGCAATCGATCCATGAGGACAGCCTGCGGCTGCTCAACCGCAACCACGGCCTGGTTGATTTTCTTGATGCGGTTGAACGGCTGCACGAAGCCGGCAACCTGGAGGTGGGCGCCCATCTGATCCTCGGTCTGCCCGGGGAGACGATGGCGGACATGCTGGCCACGGTGACCACCGTGGCCGCCCTGCCGATCCAGGCCATCAAGCTCCATCATCTCCAGGTGATCGCCGGCACGCCGCTTGAACGGCTCAACCGGGAGGGTCGGGTGCCGGTATTCACATGGGAGCAGTATCTCGACCTGCTCCTTGTCCTCCTGCCCCATATCCCCGAGCGGATCACCCTGCACCGGCTGTGGGCCGCGGCTCACCCCGATGTGCTGGTGGCGCCGCGATGGCACTGGTTGAGCGGCGACCTGAGCGCCGAACTCCTGCGGCGGATGATCGAACGCGATCTGTGGCAGGGACAGCTGGCGGACAATGTCGGCCATTCAGCCAAAGAGTCTGTCCAGCAGGGATGAGCGGCCACGGCGCAGCCGCTTGAGAAAGGGGGAAAAATCGATGCCGTAGCGACGCTGGTACTCGGCGTGCCGCCGGCGGGCCTGTTTGATCATCGTGTGCGGTATGGCTTCGGGGAAGAGGAGCAGGATGACATTGCTCCGCTTCTTGACCTGCATGCGCAGCATCCGGCCCCCGCACCCCTCCCCCGCCGCCCGTACAGCCAGATCGTACTGCGCCTTATCGCCGCTCCACAGGTTGACGGCCAGGACACCGTCAGGACACATCCGGGCCATGAGCAGACGATAGAGTTCGGGCTCGAACAGGGCCGGGGCCATGGCGCCCGCGCCGAAGATATCGACAAAGGCGATGTGGTAGCCGGTGGGGGGATGGCTGCGGAGAAAGGCAAGGGCGTCCTGGTGGAGGATACGCAGACCGTCGCGGCGCGGCAGGTGAAAACAGTCATGGGCAAGATCGATGATCAATCGCTCCCGTTCCACCGCATCGATCCGCGCCTCCGGATGGTGGCGGAGGAGAAAATGCGGCAGGGCGCCGCCGCCCAGGCCAAGGACAAGAAAGTGCTGCGGCCGCGGATGGAGCAGCAGGGCAGTGACCATCCATTGGGTGTAGACGAGTTGCAACACCCAGGGCTCGCGGAGATCGATGGCAGTTTGCCGCTCCTCGGTGCCGAAGCGCAGGGTCCGCACCCCCTCCTCGTCGTGGACCAGCACCGGGTGGCCACCGGTCCGGCCGCTGTACACCGGATATCGCATCAGCAGCAGACCATAAAAAAGAGGCCGCAACCCCGAGCACTCGGTGTTGCGGCCTCTGCAAGACCAGATAGGGGGTCTCCGAACCGGCCCGGTCCGTGACCTGGCGACCAGAAGCGGGCTGCGGCCCGCCCCGGACGTTTTCCTTTCTGTCGTTCTCGCCACCCACGGCAAGAACACCCCTCAACCCTTCGCCACACCCTGTTTTTATCTGCAACAGGCTGCGCTTTCAAGGGTTCTTACGCCATCATCTTTTTTCATGCACGATGAAAATCAGTTGCACCCTTTAAATCCTCAGCCCTTGGCCGGGGCGGCCTGCTTCTCGGCCTCGACGGCGGAGCCGGCGATGGCGCTGCGGCTGACCTTGATGCGCACATTGTCGGCAACCTCCAAGGTCACCGCCGTGTCGGTCAGGCCGGTGATCACACCATGGATGCCGCCGCCGGTGATCACTCGATCACCCTTTTTCAGGTTGGCCAGGTAGTTCTGATGCTCCTTGGCCTTCTTCTGCTGGGGGCGGATGAGCAGGAAATAAAAAACGACAAAAATGAGAATCAGCGGCACGAATTGGGCAAAGCTCGCCATTCCCGAGGGTGCCGCTGCATCAGCGGCCCAGGCAACTCCAGTCATGGAACAGTCCTCCGGTACACGTTATTGTTGGGTTATCGATTGGGTTCGTTGTTGATAAAAGCTGCGGCGAAAGGCAAGAAACCGATCCTCCCGGATCGCTTCCCGCATTCCGGCCATCAACGTGCAGTAGTAATGCAGATTGTGGATGCTGTTCAGGTGATAGGCCAGGATCTCGCGGCTTTGAAACAGGTGCCGCAGGTAGGCGCGTGAGAAGTGGCGGCAGGTGTAACAGTCGCAGGTCTCGTCCGGCGGCCTTTGGTCTCTCTGAAAACAGGCGTTTTTTATAACAAGTCTGCCCTGTGAAGTAAAGAGCATTCCATTGCGGGCGTTGCGGGTCGGCATGACGCAGTCGAACATGTCGATGCCGTGGTAAACCCCCTCGACCAGGTCTTCCGGCGTGCCCACCCCCATGAGATAGCGGGCATGATCGGCCGGCAGGTGTTCGGCGGTGGCCTCCACCAACTCGTACATCTGCTCCTTGGGCTCGCCCACCGACAGGCCGCCCAGGGCATAGCCGTCAAAGCCGATCTCCACCAGTTGCCCGATCGCCTCCCTGCGCAGATCCGGAAACATGCCGCCCTGAACGATCCCGAAGAGCAACTGGCCGGTGTCGCCCTGCGCTGTTCGACACCGTTTGGCCCAGCGGGCGGTGAGGGCGGTGGCCCGGATCGCCTCGTCCCGTTCCGCCGGATAGGGAATGCAGGTGTCCAGGGCCATCATGATGTCCGCTCCCAGGGCCTCCTGGACATGGACCGCGTCCTCGGGGCTGAGGAATAACCGGGAGCCGTCGAGATGGGAACGGAAGGCCGCCCCCTCCTCGGTGATGGTGGCCAGTTCCTGGAGGCTGAAGATCTGGAACCCGCCGGAATCGGTGAGGATCGGTCCCTGCCAGTGCATGAACCGGTGCAGACCGCCGAATTCGCGGATCAGCTCATGTCCCGGTCGGATATGGAGATGATAGGTATTGCCGAGGATGATCTGGGCACCTATCTCGACCAGATTCGCCGGGGTCATCGCCTTGACCGTGGCCTGGGTCCCCACCGGCATGAAGACCGGGGTCCGGATGGTGCCGTGCAAGGTGGTCAATGCACCGTAGCGGGCCCTGCACTCGCTGGAACGGCCCTCAAGGGTAAAGGGTGGGACGTTGGGCATGGGACGGCTCGTTCACTTCACACTGACGATGGTGACCTCGAAATGGAGCACCTCGCCGGCCAGGGGATGGTTGAAGTCGAGGGTGGCGGTGGTGTCGCCGATGGCGGTGACCTCACCCTGCAGTTCCTGACCCTCCGGGCCGACGGCGGTGAGCACCGCACCCGGTTGCCGCGCCTCCTCGGGCAGATGCGAAAGCGGCACCTCGATCTGGGCTTCCTCCGTGATCGTACCGTAGCCATCCTCCGGAGGCACGCTCACCTTGAGGCTGTCGCCGGCCTGTTTTCCCTCCAGGGCCTGTTCCAGGCCGAAGACAAGCTGTTCTTCGCCATGGGTGTAGGTGAGCGGATCCGACCCCACGTTGCTGTCCACGGTCTCGCCGCTGTCCAGGGTCAGGGTATAGGTGATGGCCACGGTTTTGCCTTGGCTGATGATCATGGCGTCCTCGCTGGAGAAAAAAAAGGTTGACCGGCCGGGAAGATCCGGGCGGTGGACATGGTCGGCCCGAAGGCGGAGCCGGCCGTGCGCACAGCTATATACCGCCCGATGGACAATTGCAAGGTCAGCGTGTGGTGTTGGCCGGAGGTGAGTGGGCGAGCAGGCCGGACAGCCGCCTGTCCAGGTCCCGCCGCTGGGTCCGGATCGAGCGGTTGAGATGCAGTTGCACCAGGGCCCGGTGCAGATTCTCGCCCCGCCGGCTGACCTTGAAATAGCGGTCGCCGACCAGGTGGTCGGTGAAGAACCTCAAGGCCAACTCAAAGCTGATCAGGGCGACACTGTCGACCAGCAGTTCCAGGTCGGCCGGGCCGAGCAGATGGGCGGCACGGCCCAGGTAACCACCCATCAGGGCTGCGAACAGCTCGGGGTCGAAGACGGTGGCATCCGGACTGGTTTGGTGCTCGCCGGAGGGATTGCAGCAACTGCGCGGGCAATCACCGAGGTCATGGAGCAGCAGGCCGGGCTTGACCGTGTCGAAGTCGATCAGGCTGACGGCCCGATCCGCCCCGGCGGCAAACAGGAAATTGGCTGCCTTGGGGTCGCCGTGGATCACCCGGTGGGCGAGTTGATCCCTGGCCTCCTCCAGGACGGAGGCGGTCGGCCGCAGGGTTTCGATCAGATCGCGGCAGAGGGTTTCCTGCCGGTTGCCGGCCGACACCGTGGAGCAACGGACGGCGTCGTAGCGGTCCAGATAACGGGGCGTGACATGGAAGTCGGGCAGCGGATCGACCAACCGATCGGGGTCAAGATCGCTGGTCAGGAGATGGAAACGGCCGAGCAGGTCGCCGACCGACTGCGCCTGGGTCGTATTGCTCAGCCTGTCCAGGGTCCGACAGTGGTCGATATGGGTCAGCAGCCGCCAGCAGCAGCCGGTGGCATCGATGCAATGATCCTGCCCGTCCGGATTGATGACCAGCCGAAAAAACGGCGGTTCCCCTTGTCCGGATCGGGCCAGGTGGTCGGTCACACGGCGCACATTGGCCATCACCGCACCGGGATCGGCAAATACCCGCGGATGGAGCCGCTGCAGGACCAGTCGCCGACCATCGGCCAGATGCACCCGCCAGGTGTCATTGATGTTGCCCTGGCCCAGCGGTTCCAGATCGGCGACAGCTGTCCTCGGCAGGAAGAAGGCAAGGGTCCGGGCGGTGTCCACAAGCTCCTCTCCTGCTCAGGTCGCCGAGGAGGGCGGATATTTGCGGCCGTTGAGCACCATCTTCTCCGAGGCCGCCGCCAGCATGTCGATGCCCAGTCGATCGGCCAGGCGGGTGAGATAGATGAGCACATCGGCGATCTCCCGGGCCACCTCTTGCCTGGTTGCCGGCGGGAGATCACTGCTCTGTTCCGGGGTCAGCCACTGAAAGTGTTCGAGCAGCTCCGCCGCCTCGACGATCAGGGCGGCGGCCAGATTCTTGGGAGAATGGTAGCGTTCCCAGTCGCGCTCGGCGGCGAAACGGCGTAGGGCCCGGGTCAACTCATCCAGGTCGTTGTATCGATGGTGCACTTCTTCGCAGCTCACAGTCTTTCCCCCCCCCGAGCATGATGGCTTCACCATACCGCGCCGCCGGTGCCTTGTCACCACCGGTGGCGGACCTGCAGAGCGGGGAGGATGACCGTGATGGACCAGCCGGGTTGGTGGGTGATGGTGGCAGCGGAAGAAAGCAAGGTCGTTCGTGCCTTGCTTTCTTCCGACCGGGTTGATGGAGCGGGGACTCTAGAACCGATACCCGACGCCGATGCCGATGAGCCACGGGTCGACATCGACGGTGGTGTCGACATAGGCACCGGGCGCGACCTGCACGGTCACGTCGACATCGACCCAGACCTTTTTCACATCCACGGTGAGGCACCAATTTTTATTGAAGAAATAATCGAATCCGACCTGGAGGGCCAACCCGACCTGGCCGTCATCGTAATCGATGGAAAGGGCATTGCCGGGATCCTCGTCCGGAATGAGCACATAGCTGAACCCGGCACCGACATAGGGACGGAAGGCATTGGTCGGGAGAAAATGATACTGGAGCGTCAAGGTCGGCGGCAGAAGGTCGAGGGAGCCGATGTCAAGATTGCCCAACGGCGTGCTGTTGGCTTTGACATCGTGTTCGGCATAGGCAAGGGTCAACTCGACGGCCAGGTTCGGGGTAAAGAAATAACTGATATCCAGGTCCAACGTGTAGGCGTTGTCCACGTCCGTTTCGCCGCTGATGGCCGCCCCGTTCAGCGTGAAGGTGCTGCTGCTGTCATCGGGAAAGATCCCCAGGGCCCGCACCCGCACCATCCAGGGACTCTCCCCCGAAGCGGCGAAGCAGAGCGCGGGCGGCAAAACGAACACCAGACAACCGAGTGCAACCAGACCAACTTTTTTCACTTTCTTGTACAGATGCATTGTGCCCTCCTAGTTGTGGATTCATCCTGACCAGCATGGCTGGACCACATTGGCCAGCCACAACGAACACCCAAAGGTCTGCACTCTGATATGGTCACAGTTCCTGGAACTCCATCGTTTAGATGAGAACACAGCGCCCCGGTCGAGGCATGTTTTTCGATCCGCCAAAGGAACTGTCAATCTGTTTGCGTCACGTGGTTCGATGGCTTGCGCCACCTTGCCCGTCAGGGTTCGGCACCCGGGGTGAAGGACATCGGGGAAGGTAAGCGGTTCAGGTCATGGCGGCCACCATGTTCCTGATCCGTTCCACCACCTCGGCCACCGCCCCTTCCACCTCGGGCGACATCTGCTGCGTGAACTCCTTGATCTCCTTGACCTCGATGAGGAGAATGCGGATATCTTGGGGCATCTCCTCGGGGAAGCAGACATAGCCTGTCTTCAGGGAGGTCCCCAGGGTGATGGCGTGGGAGTTGACCAGAGCATGGGTGGTGAAGATGTCGTCCACACTCACCTCGAGGATGGAACCAGGGGCGTGCCCCAATTTGCAGGCATCGACAATGATCGCCCGCTCATAGCCCCGCACCTTGTCCATCACTTCGAAGCCGACCGTATAGACCACCTCGGTCTGGCAGGCGAGATGGTCCCGTTCCAGTTGCTCGACCACCACCACCCCGGCCCGATCATCCTGGAGAAAGGGGTTGCCGATACCGATCACCACGCACTTTTTTGCCATGAACCTGTTCTCTTTCCGTAAGGACGCCAACGGTCAGCGACACGGTCGCCCGGTCTGGCGGGAGGTGGGCATTACGGCGCATCCCTGCGGCCGCTCATCGACACCAACGCCTGGAATCCTGCCGTCTACTTATTCTCGGGGCAGAAACTTCGTGCCTGCGCGTCCCGCGAACTCAGGCAGGTGACCAGCAACTCACTTTCTTGCGGGGTCACGGTCATCCCCTCTTTCACCATGGAATGCATGATCCATTTCCAGTAGATGGTGCCGCTGTTCTTGTCCATCTTCGGACAGATATACTTGACGAAATGACAGGTGGAACATTTTTTCTGCAGAAGCGTCCGGCAATCTTCCCCGGCCGCCTCCGCGCCACCAACCCAGGCTACCATGAGCAACATGGCCAGGGCTGTTCGACAAAACTGCTTGGGCCAACCTTTCATATCACGGCTCCCTGTATTGCAACCCTTCCATTCCATTCGGGCCGCTTCCTG
>JAUWAH010000099.1 GCA_030602145.1 Desulfobulbus sp. | reverse complement strand
CGCATCGGGACGCACACCGGCTCCCTGCTGATCTCGGTGCTCGGCTCCATCGCCCTGGCCCTGCTCATCTGCCTGGCCATGTACCGCTGGCGCATGGCCAATGCCCACCATGCCTTGAGTGAAAGCGAGGACCGCTACCGGCAGTTATTCGAGGCCGAATCCGACGCCATCTTCCTCGTGGCCAAGGAAACGGGACGCATCCTGGAGGCCAATCAGGCTGCCGCCACCCTCTACGGCTATGATCGCAGCGACCTGCTCCGGCTGAAGAACACCGATCTGTCGGCTGAGCCCGAAGCAACCCGGCAGGTCGTCCGCGAATCCGACTGCGAGGCCGACCAGGTCGTCTCCGTGCCTCTGCGCTGGCATCGCAGGAAGGACGGCACCGTATTCCCGGTGGAGATCACCGGCCGCTTTTTTCTCCACAAGGGACAACAGGTCCATATTGCCGCAGTTCGCGACATCACCGAACGCAAGCGCATCGAGGACCGGCTGCAATTCACCCAGTTCGCGGTCGACTGTTTCGGCGACGGCGCCTTCTGGGTGAACAGCGAGGGACGGTTGGAATACGTCAACAGGGAGGGCTGCCGATCGCTGGGCTACACCCGCGAAGAACTGGTCGGCAAGACGATCGCCGACATCGACCCGCTGTTTCCCTTTGCCGAGTGGCCAGCTTATTGGCGAAAGCTGCAGGAAGAGAAGCACGCGCTCATTGAAAGCACCCACAAAACCAAGGATGGCCGAGTCTTTCCCGTTGAAATCCAGGCAAATTACATCGCCTTCGGCAACCGGGAGTTCAACTGCGCCATCGTCCGCGACATCACTGAGCGCAAACGGCTGGAAAAGGAACGGGCCGAACTGGAGGCCATTAACTGGCAGTTGCACAAGGAGGAGAGCCTGGGCCGGATGGCCGGGGCCATCGCCCACCACTTCAACAACCAGTTAATGGCGATCATGGGCCGCATCGAACTGGCGCACCAGTACCTGCAGACCTTCGACACCGAAGCGGCGATCCGGCAACTGGATCTCGCCCAGGCCTCGGCCAGGAAGGCGGCTTCGATCTCCGGGTCGATGCTGACCTATCTTGGCCAGAGTGCCAACGCCGGTCAGTCTCTCCGGCATCTTGCCGAGACATGCCGGCAGTCCCTGCCCGTCCTCCAGACCATTGTCCCCGCCGATGTCGTTCTGGACACCGAGTTGGAGGACCCCGGACCAACGGTGGTGGTCAATGTCGATCAGATCCGGCAGATCCTCACCAATCTGGTCACCAACAGCGTCGAATCCCTGGCCGGTCACTCCGGCCGGATCCGGATCGAGGTGCGGACGGTTGCCGCCGCCGATCTGCCCGCAGGCACCCTCTTCCCTCCCGGTTGGCGACCTCGCGACCCAGCCTACGGCTGCCTGAGCGTCATCGACAGTGGCTGCGGCATCGCCCCGGAGGCCATGGAAAAGCTGTTTGATCCCTTCTATTCCACCAAATTCACCGGCCGCGGTCTGGGATTGCCGGTGGCACTCGGTCTGACCAAGGCGCATGGCGGCGCCGTCGTGGTGCACAGCGAGCCGGGAGCGGGCAGCGTCTTTTCGATCCTTCTGCCGCTGGCGGCCGGCGAAGATTCGGAAACGGGTCGAGCCATCGACCCGAAAGAGAACCGGAACGCATAGAGCAGGACGCGGTGCAGCGTGATGATGAGGCATGTTCCGATCACGGCGGTGGTCGGCGCATCCTCCGAGGCGGACCCTGTCAGCCCTTGAGCCAGCGGACAGCGAGCAAGGCGCCGGCCGGTGACCCTTGTTCCGCGCCCCTGCGCTCCAGTTCGGGGATCTGGGAGACGGGATCATCTTGGCGGAAATGGACGGCGGTGGCGCACAGACAATCGGCCGGCACCATGGCACGCATCTCCTCGGGAGACCTGAACCGGGCCTCCGCAAAGAGGGAGTGGCCCTTCTGCCGGGCTGTCTGCTTGCGCCGCGTGGCCCAGGGGCTGAGGCTGTTGAGGGTGGTGACCACTATGCAGCCGCCCCGGCACGTCACCCGGTCGAACTCGGCCACGGCCCTGTCCGCCTCGGCCACGAACTCGATGGCGGTCATCGAATAGACCCTGTCAAAGCACGCATCGCCAAAGGGCAAGGCGCACATGTCGGCGCAGAGGCCGGTGAACCGGGCCGTATCCGAGCGGACGATGGCCCTGGTCAGCATGGGGATCGACAGATCGATGCCGACCACCGTGGCCCCACGGTTCAGGATCTCCCGGGTGAACAGACCGGTCCCGCAGCCCACGTCGAGGATCAGTTCGCCCGGCCGGGGATCGAGCAGCTCCAGCAGCAGGGCGGATTCGTACCGGTAGACCAGCCGGCCGGTCGGGGTGGTGAACCACCGGTCGTACTGATCCGTCCAGGTGTCAAACAGGGCCGGGGGCATGGCTGGGCGAAGGGGTGGAAGGGGAATCGGCGGAGGACCGCATCAGCTCGTCGTATCGATACAGGGTCGGGAAACGGGACGCCACATCGACCTGGCGTATCAGGGTTTCGGCAAGCGCCAGATCGTCGCCTTGCGGCGGACCGCCGACCGGGCCGTCACCACCGATCGCTCCCATGGTCAGCAGGGCTTGCTCGCTCATCCCGGCTTTGGCGGCCTCGGCGAGGAACAGGGCGCGAAGGGAGGGAAAGTGGACATCGTCCGGCAGGAGATGCTTGCGGTCGTCCGGCAGACGAGCCGCCGTGGCCTTGACCCACTGCACGAAGGCCCGCGAAAAGGGCACCCCGGCCTGCTCCCGGCCGGCCTTGTACTCGGAGAAGAGCCGCTCGTCCGGGTGGGTCCGTCGACGCTGGTTGATAAAGTCCAACAGGCCGAGCTGCACGAGCACCGGATGCACCGGCACGATTCGTCCGGCCGGCTGCGGGCCAGCGGCGCGATCCCCCGGTGCATTGAATCGAAAAACCAAGATACCGGCCTGCATGCCCACATCATGCGGGGTGAGGAAGAAGATCTCGTTTCGCCGCGCTCCGGCAAAGGCCCCGATGAGCGGTGCCCAGTAATGGGACATGCATCCCGTTTTCTGGAAGGCCCGGAAATTGGCCGGCTCAAACAGGACGGCAAGCGCCTCGCGGCTCAACGGTTCTGCGCCCTGCATCCCTGGGACGGCCTGCTCCATAGGTTCCTTCTCCGGCATGTGATTCTGGTGGTATTACCCGGCAAACCGGCGGCTCGGGTCCCTTCAACCCTTCGCGGGCGGCTTGGGTTCATGGTCCGATCCCCCTGGGGGAAGATGGGCGCTCAGCAGCAGCCGGGCCATTTCGCCGGTATCCCGAAGATCGACGCGCCTCCGGTCCGCCGAGGGCGCAGAGGCCGGTGCCCCCCCTTCCGCCCACGCCGTCGCATGGCGGGGGTAATCCTGCCTGAGCGCCTCCAGGTTGCGGCCGGCGACCAGTTCGGGAAACTCGACCAAAACATCGTACGGCCCGGGCCGGGACATGACCTTGGAAAGAATGGCGATCAGATCGAGCAGGAACAGGGTCCCGAAAACGATGCTGAACTGGAAAAGCGCCGCTATCCATTTGTACCGGTTGACCGGGGAATCCGGTCCGTCGCCCCCGGACTCGGGCACGAAGATCACCTTGAACAGCCCGATGGTCTCCTCCATGGGATCAAACCGCCCCTCGATCTTGTCCCGGTAGCTTTTGAGCTGCGGGTCGAAACGCAGTTTGTGGGCGGCGAGATGCTCGGCCTGGTCGGCCTCGGCCTTGGCCACCGCCTGGACAAGTCTGTCGATCCGTTCAGCCCGCCCCGTGGCTTCTGCCTGCAAGGCGGCCTGTCGTTCCGGAGGCAGGGTAGAGAGGACATCCTTCGGTGGCGCGGCCGGCTGGATGGCGGCTGAACGGGCCACCAGCCCTTCATAACGCTGCCGGGCGGCCTGCTCCGTCTTGGCGAGCATCTCCAGGTTCCTCGCCAGTTCCTTGTGCTTGGCCCCCTGACCGGACTTGCCGGTACCGCCCCGCTCAACGGGCAGCCGGCCCCATTCCTCGGCCTTGAGATCCTGCTCCACCTCCCGCATCTGCGCCGAGATGGCCTGCCACTCGCCCAGGGCCGTCGCCGCCTCCTGATCCAACTGGCGTTTGTACTCCCGGGTGGTGTCTTCCCGGCCACGGACAGTATGCGCGGCCAACTCCTCGACAAACAGGTGCGGATCCACCGGTCCGGCGGCCAACTCCTTGTCCAGCCGCCCCCGCAGGTCGGCGAGCACCGCCGCATCCCGGCCGGCCATCGCCTCCCGTTCGGTTCGCTCCGTGATCATCAGGCTGTGGAGTCGGGCGCGGTACTCACCCTGCAGCCGTTCCCCGATCGCCCCCCGATACTGATCGAGGCAGAAGGGAAAGGCGATGGCCACACTGATCACCGCGGCCAGCCCGACACGGAAGCAGACCTGGACCACCTTACGTCGCATAGGCTGGAATGGACGGTAGGTGGCCAGCAGGATGCGGTCGACATCCAGGATGACAAAGGCCCACATCAGGGCGATGAACAGGGTCAGAATCGGCCGCGGCGTCTGAAACCGGCTGGAGGCATAGAGATACATGTCGAAGAACGCGAGCAGGGTCGGAATCATGACCGAGGAGCCGATGACGGCGATGCGCTCGCGCTCGCTTTCCGGCACATGGTCGAGCGTGGCCTTGCGTGCGCCGGCCAGCCAGTAGAGCAGAGATACGCTTCTGCCGCCGAGGCCGAAGGCGTGGGTCGGCTGGTGCGCCCACTGTTTGAACTGATCGATATTGGTTTTGAGACTCATGGCTTGTTCGTCAACGCACATCGGAAAGGGAAGACAGACTGGCCCGGGGCATCCCCGGCGGAGGGGCTGGTTGGATCCGTGCCGGCCGCCATACCAGGCGGCGCTCAACATACCAGGGATCGGCTTTTTTTGCGAACGCAATAACGAAATCGAAATCAAACACAACACAGAGGTACCAACCGAAACGCTTCAATCGAGGTCTGACGGATACCAGCGCCGACTGAGGACGAGAAGACAACCCTCGCCACCTGTCAGGCCGCCGCCCACCCTTTCAATCCCCCGCCCGCTCACCCGGTCGGCTTGCGGCTTGACTTCACTAAAAAAACCACATAGCTTGGAAGCAACATTATCGAAAGAATGGCGCGTTGTCGCCTCGAGCGGCACAATTGAGCGCACGGACGAACGCCCACGGTTTCAGGTGATCGTTTTGTCCTGAACTTACGGGGATAGGCTGTGGCGGGAATCTGGTGCTTTCATATGCTTATTGACTCCCGCCTGCGCGGGAGTGACGGTGGAGCCTTTTGCCAAAAGACGGCTCTGTCATTCCTGAGGCCTTCATCGGGATTCCACTTCTTGGAAGAATCAAAGAGTTCTGGATTCCCACCTCCGCGGGAATGAAAATAAAACTCATCAACGTTTCATTTTGCAAGAGGTTCGTTGTTTTGAACTTTTTGCGATTCCATCAAACATACCGACATTTCTAGCGGTTACAGGATCTATCGGAAACGATCGCCAATGGGGCAGCCTTTCATGATCTGGTCGCAGCGAACAGGGACTACTTTCTCAACCAAGGTCGATGCGATACCCAATCGCGAGAGTGTAGGCCTCATCCATGCAGCCCGTGGCGCGCTGGGTCACTGGGTGAAGATCATCGACAACACCATCGCCCACTACCAGATCATCACCCCGACAGCCTGGAACGGCTCGCCCAAAGATAGCCGGGGCAACCCCGGCGCTTGGGAGCAGGCGCTGATCGGCACCCCGGTCAAGGATCCCGACAACCCCATGGAGGCGGGGCATGTGGTGCGCTCCTTTGATCCGTGCATGGTGTGCGCGGTTCATACGGTGAAAAAGAATCGGAAAAATTAGGTGCCCATGTCGACGAACCAGATCATGTGCATCGGTAATCGCCTGGTATGTGAGGATACCGCGGGTCTCGCCGTGTACGACAGGCTGCAGACACGTGATCTTCCCGATGGTGTCAGGGTCATCGAAGGCGGGCTTGCCGGACTGAACCTGCTCCCCCTGCTGGAGAGAGGCGGCCGGGTGGTGTTTGTCGACGCAGTCTCCGGTTTCACCGAAGCCGGCACCATTGTGGTCCTTGACCGGGACACCCTGCTGCGGCAGACATCAGCCCCGGTCTACGGGCATTCGGCCGGTTTGCCGTACCTGTTGGCGGTGCTCCCCCATGTATGCGAGGGGACGCTGCCGGAGGAGATTACGCTCGTTGGCCTGGAAGGGCTGTGCACCAGCGAGGTGATTGACGAGGCAGCCACCTTGAGCATTGAAATCGCCATCATGGGCCACCGGCTCCTCGGCATGCGGAGATCGAATGGATAACGACCTGCTCAAAGAAAACGTACTACTCCGCAACGAGATACGGATCCTCCACGAAGCAGCGGAACTCACGGCAGACCTCGTCATTCAGCAATTCGAACAGACGGAGATCGAAAAACGTCGCGTCGAGGAGGCAGTAGCTCATCTTGAAGGATTCAAGCGCACCCTGGACCAAACCAGCGACTGTGTCTTCATGTTTGATCCGCAGACCTTTCGTTTCGCCTATGTCAACCAGGGCGGAGTGAACCATTCCGGTTATAGGGAAGAGGAACTGGCTTCATTGACCTTCGCCGACCTTGGCCCGACATTCATTCCGGCCAGGCTGGCGGAATTTTTCGCCCCGCTCATCGCAGATCCGAAGGAATCCATCTTGCTCGAAACGACTCACAAGAGAAAGAACGGGGTCGAAGTGCCGGTGGAAATATTCGTGCAATACATCTCCCAGACCAACGCCAACGGGAGGTTTTTTTTCGATTGTCCGCAATATTTCCAAGCGACTGCTTGAGGAGAAGGAAAAAGAGCAGATGCAAACAAAGTTGCACCACGCTTAAAAGTTGAAGTCGGTTGGAGAGCTTGCGGCGGGAATTGCCCATGAGATCAACACTCCGATCCAATATATCGGCACCAACCTGTCGTTTATCGAGGAGGCCTTTGCTGATTTCAACAAACTGATGGAGCACTATCAGGCCCTCGTCCAAGCAATTGCACGGCAAGAAAGTAGCCAGCCATACATCAATTCGATTGATGTCTGTATTGACGAGATTGATCTTGCCTATTTGCTCCAGGAGGTTCTCCGCAAGCCATTCGCCAGACCCATGATGGTATCGAAAGAGTCAGCAAGCTGGTCCTGGCGATGAAGGATTTTTCACACCCTGGCTCAAAGGAAAAAGAACAATCTGATATCAACAAGATAATACAAACGACCGTTGAAATATCTCGCAATGAATGGAAATACTGCGCCGATGTCGATCTTGTCCTTGCCGAAGACCTGCCCCTGGTCCCCTGTCACCCGAACGATATCGGCCAGGTGATCTTGAATCTCCTCATCAACGCGGCCCACTCCATCAAAGAAAGGCCGGAAAAGTCGCCCAACTCTCCGAAAGGACAGATCGTCATCAGGACCACCCCTGCGCAGCATCACATTGCCATCGAGTTAAACGACAATGGCTGCGGCATCCCCGAGGCGATCATCCACAAAATTTTCGATCCGTTTTTTACCACCAAAGAGGTCGGCAAGGGGACCGGGCAGGGACTTGCAATTGCCCGCAACGTTATCTTGAACAAACATGGAGGGGATATCAAAGTCACATCAGAAGAAGGACTTGGCTCGACCTTTATCATACATTTGCCACAAACCCGGCGGCGAGACGGCGGCATAAGGGCACCGGACAACCCAACAAAAAAACCCCGCTTTCCAGGTGAAAGCGGGGTTTTCACAATATCGCCGGATCACTCCGGACTGAGAAATGGAGGCG
>JAUWAH010000242.1 GCA_030602145.1 Desulfobulbus sp. | reverse complement strand
ATGAGTTCTGGATTCCCGCTTTCGCGGGAATGACGAAAAAAACTCGTCAGCAGTTCATTTTGCAAAAGGCTCACAAGAAATCAAAAAACCCTGCCCGAATAACGGGCAGGGTCGGAAGGAAAACAGTCGTTTTCCTTCTTTTCTACGAGCGCATCACTTGTAGGATGTCTTGAGTTGCATGTCTTTCCTGGAGGCAGGATCATAAACGCCCTTTGCTTCAGCTTCCTTGTACCATTGCGGCTTGAGGGTCTTGAGGAAGGTTTCCTTTTCCTCGACGAGTTTTTTATAATCCATGCCTATAATCGCCTGAGCTTTTTCCTTGGTGGAAAAGTCGGGAGCCACATAATCGGCCGCTTTGTACTTGGCCAGAATGGTGCGCAGTTTCAAACGGGCATCCTGACCTTTGTTGATGGCGCTGCCCAGCAGTCTGAGCGTTTCCTCCGGAGCATGGAAAAACGATCCGTGTCCGGCGACGGCAAAATCCCACCGCCACTGACCATAACGGATATCCTGCAAGGCCGGCTTCATCTCCACTTCGGTCGCGCCAAGCTCCCATGCCTTGGCTGCCTCGAGATGGGCCTTGGCCAGGATGTCCATGGCGTAATTCGCCAGCTCATCCTTGCGCACCAATTTCTCCTGGACAATTTTGCGGAAATCGTCCTCGGTCCCTTCATGGCACCCCAGACAGGTCGTTGCAACATTATCGAGCGGACTGCCGATGTTGTGGCTGGTAACCTTGTTTTTCCCGTCTTTCACGACAGGCATGTGACAATCGGCGCAGGAAAGACCTCGGCGGTAATGGGCTCCGGTTGTGAAGAGTTCATAGTCCGGGTGTTGGGCTTTGAGCATGGGCGCCTTGCTCAACTGGTGGGTCCAGTCGGAAAAGCCGTAGCTATCGTACGCCTCCTCCAGATTCTCGGCCAGCAGCCCTTTTTCCCAAGGAAAGGTGACGACCATGGCGGTTTTCTTTTCTCCCTTGTCCTCCCATTCCGTCTTCTTGAAGTAATACTCGGAATGGCACTGCGCGCACACCAGCGACCGCAAATCCTGGTTGGTCAGGTTGGCGCTCTTCAAGCGCCCTTCCTTGTCGAGGGCACGATTGAGATAATCGCGGGTCAAGGTCAGCTTCATGGATTGACTGTCATGACAGTCGGCGCACCCGATGGTGTTGACCGCCTCGTTGCCGTATTTCGCCCACTTGCCGGTAAAATACTCCATTTCGCCGTCGCGCTTGACGAGACGGGGAACATCCGGTGATTTACATGACCAGCAGGCGGTGGGAAGCGGGCCTGTCTTGGCATCCACCGGGGCACCGGTACGGAGTGTATTGGTTACATCCTCGAGCGCGTAATAATGACCACGCGGCTTGTTGTAATCCTTGGAAAAAGGATAGCCGGCCCACATGATTACCAAGGCCGGATCTTTTTTCAGCGCATCGAAGATCTCGTCACTTTTTTGGGTCTGCATGTAGGTTTCATACTGCTTCGGGTAGTGCTTCCCCCATTCCGACGACCTGGATTCGAATTCCTTTATCGCCGGCGGAGCACCCTCCTTCTTCTGTTCCGCCCTGCCCTCATGGAACGTCACGGCCAGAAACATCGGCACCATGACGGTAACGCTCAGAATAGTCTTGATTTTCTTCATACACTCTCCTTGCTCGTTGATTCCGGCACCGACATTCTCCACAGACATGGAGAACAACGTCGACTGCGATTATCCACCTCTCCTTCTCGCCCAGGGCTCTTTTTGACGTTCCAACCTCCTTGGGAAGGATTCCCCTTTGAAAGTTCAAGTCGACAACCAATGAAAGGACCACATTGTTACCAAGCAACACGCTTCTACAACAGCTTATTCATGCAACGAAAATGCCAAAGATAAAAAAACAAAACTACCTGAACATACCAAGCCTCTTTACTGCCAAACGATACCATTCGGTAACACAACCGCTCCTGCCGCTACCCAAAGGTAACACCAAATCCTGTTCACCGCCCGCTATCACCGCCACATAGTCTTCATCGATCGACCCGTTTTTTTATCGTGGACGAACCACCCATAAACTGTCAATAGTGCAGCATGCCTGTTCCCAACGATGTTGAATCGATACCGTGCACCTCCCCTCGCAATTACAGAAGAACACCCCGTGGAGAACGTTCCGACCACTCGGCACTGCGCGCCAACAACCGCTCTTGTATGAACATCAGCCATGGAGTGCACCCGCACCCCCCCCGGAACATTTCGCACCGCAACATGATGAACAGACTCTTCTACAACAAAAACCGCATGCACCGCGAAGCCCGAACCGTGGAGATCATGATCCATCGCTACTGCCGGGATCATCATGCCACCACGACACTGTGCGATACCTGCCGGCAGCTCCTCGACTACGCCCGCAAACGGTTGTCCCGATGCCCCTTTCAGGAGCGGAAACCCACCTGCGGCAAATGCCCGATCCACTGCTATGCTCCAGCAAAACGCGAGCAGATCAGGGCGGTGATGCGTTATGCCGGCCCTCGACTCCTCCGCAGCCATCCCTTCCTGGCTATCCTCCATCTCCTCGATGGCCTGCGCCCGTCTGGGAAAAAGGGTCCACCCCGCGCTGCTTGACACCCGTGACCAAATCCCGTAAACTTGCCGCCTTGCCCCAGCGCCGCAACCACCCTTCACTCCTCTCCACCCGGTACTCGCCATGTTCGGAATCGGCCTCCCGGAAATGATCGTCATCTTCGCCGTTGCCCTGATTGTGGTCGGCCCCGACAAGCTGCCGGGCCTGGCCCGTTCGTTGGCCAAGGGGTTGATGGAACTCAAGCAGACCCTTGGCCAGGTCAAGGACAGCCTCTCCAAGGAAGATGATTCCCTCGATTCGGTGCAGAAGGATCTGCGCAAGACCGCCGATGAGCTTCGCCAGACGATGATCGACGTCGATCCTTCAGATTGGCGGCCGGCCGCCGGTCCGAACAGGAAACCGACCGAGGAGGATATCATCGACACCGGGCCGGAGACCTTGGCCGTCGAATCCGAGGACTACCAACTCCAATCCACCAATGCCGTCAAACCCGACGAATCAGACCGTGACGATCGCACCGAGGTGGAGGAAACCGCATCGAATCAGGATCGGCCGGCCGAATCCGTCGATCCGCCCAGATGATCGAAGCCCTCGAACATCTCCGCCCGCATCAGGATGAACTCCGCCGGCGGTTGATCCGTTGCTGCCTGGTCCTCGTCGTGACCAGCACCGTGGCCTACCTGTTCAAGGACCAGGTCACCGCCTGGTGTATGCGCCCCCTCTATGCAGCCTACCCGCAACTGGGCAAGCTGGTGTACACCAACCTGCCCGAAGCCTTCCTCAGTTACCTCAAGCTTAGCCTGCTGGTTGGCCTGGTGGTCGCCTTTCCCTTCCTGCTCTTCCAGATGTGGCTCTTTGTCTCGCCGGGGCTGCTCGACCGGGAAAAGCGGACGGTTCGCACCATTGTCCTCTGGGCGTCACTGCTGTTCGCCGCCGGCGGCCTGTTCGCCTTTTTCGTCGCCCTGCCGAGAATGCTCCACTATTTCATGGCCTATGCCTCGCCCACCCTGCAACCGATGCTGAAAATCGGGCTCTACCTGACTTTCACCATCCGCATGCTCCTCGCCTTCGGCATCGCCTTTCAGATCCCCTTCCTGATGGTGATGGCGACCCGCACCGGCCTGCTCCGCGCCGACCACTTCCGCAGCAAACGGGTTGCCTTTTACCTGGCCATCGTTGTCCTTGCCTTTCTGCTCACCGCCGGCGAGCTGACCGCCACCATCCTGTTGGCAGTGCCCCTGTTCGGTTTGTATGAAGCCGGCATCGTCGCCGGCCGGATCTTCGGCACCAAAGGGCCGGCATCGGACGGTCCGCCGGCATCCTGACAGGTCTGCCCCATCATACCCCTGATCCGGCCGCAGTGACGCAACCGACCCAATCCCCCATCATCGCCGCCGGCGCACGCCGGAAACGGCTGATCGGCTGGGCGGCGGTGTTCGGCTCGGCGCTGTGCTTCTATCTGGCCACGGCCGTCATCAGTTGGGGACAGTCGCATGTGGCCATCGACGCCGCCACCTACACCTTTGCCCGCTTTGTCCTCGGTTTTCTTGTTGTCGGTGCGATCATGGCGGTCAAGGGGCAACGGCCGCGCTGCACCCACCCCCACTACATCATCGGCCGGACGGTGACCAACGCCCTGGCGGTCCTGTGCTTCTACAAGGCGGTCGAGGTCTCCACCGTGGCCAGCGCTAATATCCTCAACATGACCTACCCCCTTTTCGTGGCCCTGTTCTCCTGGTTCCTACTCCGTCACCAGCGGGACGTCGTTGCCCTGGCGGTGGTCGCCTTCGCCTCCCTGGGCATCTGGATGATCCTCTCCCCCGGCGCCGGCGCCGCCCCATGGAACAGCCTCTGGGGTCTGCTCTCCGGCCTGTTTGCCGGGTTCTCCATCATCTATCTCAACCTGAGCCGGCACGTGCACGATTCCCAGACCATTCTCTTCTACATGTTCGGTCCCGGCGCGCTGCTCATCCTCCCCCTGCTCCCCGACGGCCTCCCTCTCCCCGGCCGGATGGAGGCCCTCTTCCTCGTCGCCTGCTCCGCGGCCGGCATCCTCGGCCAATACCTGCTCACCTATGGCTTCCGCTACGTGACCGCCGTGGAAGGAGCAGTCATCTCCTCCAGCCGCATCCTGATGGCCGCCCTGCTCGGCCCCCTTCTGGTTGCCGATCCACCCCTCACCGCCACCGGCTGGCTGGGGGCACTCATCCTGTTCGCCGCCAATATCCTGCTCGCCGCCCGCAAACCGGCCAACCCCGCCCCACAGCCCAACTGACCGCCCCCGCCCAACCATCCGCATCCCCTACATATCCAT
>JAUWAH010000275.1 GCA_030602145.1 Desulfobulbus sp. | reverse complement strand
GTTCCCTGTTGTCATAGACCTTCTTTTCCGGATTGATAATCCCCAGGGCCACCAGGCCGGCGTTCTCCTGGCCCACATACAGCCCCTCGAAGGCAGCCAGCTTCATCGGCTGCACCTGGGCCACCTCGTAGGCGGATTCATCGCCGTTGAAAATGGTGAATATGGAGGCCAAAAGCCCCAAGGTGGCGGCGACGACGATCGACCGCTTGGCCATCAGCACGTGGCGGCCGCGCAACAGATACCAGGACGAGATGGAGATGACGAACAGGGCGGCGACCAGCATCGACGAACTGGTGGCATGGGTGAACTTGTTGACCGCATAGGGAGAGAAGGCGACCTCGAAGAAGTTCTGCATCTCGAAGCGGGCGGTGTCCGGATTGAAGGCCTGGCCGACCGGATACTGCATCCAGGCGTTGGCTACCAGAATCCACACCGCAGACAGGTTCGAGCCCACGGCCACCATCCAGGTGGAAAAGAGATGAAAACCCTTGGAAACCCGGTTCCAGCCGAAAAACATCACCACGAAAAAGGTCGCCTCGATGAAGAAGGCAAAAATCCCCTCGATGGCCAGCGGCGCTCCGAAGATGTCACCGACCATCCACGAATAGTTCGACCAGTTGGTGCCGAACTGGAATTCCATGATGATGCCGGTGGCCACCCCGATGACAAAATTGATGCCCAACAGCTTCATCCAGAACTTGGTCAGCCGCTTCCACTCCTCGCTGCCCGTTTTGACGTAGATGGTGTGGTAGAAGGCGAGGATCCAGCTGAGCCCCAGAGTGAGCGGCACAAAGAGCCAGTGATACATGGCGGTCAGGGCGAATTGGGACCGCGCCCAGTTGACCATGCCAAGATCCAGTTGTTCAATCATGGTGATTCTCCTTTGACGGGATGGTTGGAACCGCGGGCGGATTGCGTCGGTTGCCCGATCACATGATCAGCCCGTTGAGTATTGATGGTGAAGATCGTTGCCAGGAAATCAGGAAAAAAGAAAAATTTCAAGACTGCAAACGCGATGACCTCGCAAAAAGTAGGAAAACGGCCGTTTAGTCATGTCGGATAGAGGAGGGGCGGGAGGGTTCAGGCGGTGGCGGCCAACCCGTGGGTGCGCTGATATTTTTCTCGAACCTTGCCCATCTCGGCCATATCGAGGAGATAGGCTTCGGCCCGGTCCAGATAGAAGGATAGCGCCCGGGCGAAGTTGCGGCCCACCAACCCGTCGACAAACACCTGGCTGATCTCCCGCTGCCGCTTGAGGACCAACTGCGAGCGGTAGAAGATCAGCCATTCCTCGGCGGACATGGTGGCGACGATCTGCTGGAGTGCCTTGCGGGCCCGGGGCTGATACATCCAGATGTACATCAGATCAAGGGCGTTGACGATGAACACCCGCTTGAGATCGTCGGCCTCGTCGCCGATGGCGGCGATTAGTGCCTTGGGCGACTGGAGAAGGTCAAGAACATCGTCTTCCGGAAAGAGCACATCCAACCGGGCGAAGGCCGTGAACATCTGGGAGAGCTTATCCCGATAGTCGGCCAACCGGATACGGATGTTGTTCTGCCGGTCGGCCAACCCTTCGATCACCGCGGCCACGCAGTCCGAGGCCAGCTTGGAGATCACCGCCGCCCATTTCTGCAAGCCCTCTTCGACTCCGGGGACCTCGGCCATGTGGAGTATGGCCGCAATGCCGTCGTTGAAGAGCAGGGCCAGGGGGATGGAGAGGATCGAACGGAAAAAGTTGCCGATCACCGCGCTCCGGGGCAGGCCGCGCAGGGTGTTGTGGGTGGAAATGTAGATGCCGTTGGCCAGGGCCATCACCGAATAGAGGATCAACGGGCTGGTCGAGGTGGTGACGCCTAACTGTTGCTGGAGCAGCAGCGTCTTGACCAGATAGTCGAGCAGCGGAACGGAAAAACCGGTGAAGAACAGCGAATCGCTGATCCGGCTCCAGCTCACCAGTGAGTTCCACGGCAACAGCGGCGACCGTTTCAGGCCACCGCCGCCGAGGATCGACTGGATGATATTGCGCGTGCCGGTGATCCCAAACCAGATGAAGGCGCCGAAGTAGGCCAGCAGCCACCAGTCCTTGGTCAGGGCAAAGGTGAGAAAGGCCGGCACGAAACCGGCGATGATCTTGAGGATGTTGCTCAGGTGGGTGTTGAGGTAGCGAAACGGGTTGCTGATCCGGGCCTGCGTTTTTTTCAAGGCGGGCTGGATGTCCACAGCCGGCTCCCGGCGGATACCGCCCAGGGTGGCAATGTTGCCGTCTCGGCCGGGATGCACCTCGAACCGATCCAGACTCCAGTCGCTCCACCGCACAGTGCCGTTATGTTGCCCGCCTTGAACCGCCGCCAGCAACCGCTTGGACCAGGGATGGGAAACCGGCGGTTCGTTGCGGAGGTGGTGATGGTGCACCATCCGGGCGCTGACCGGGACCAGGGTGCGCTGCCCCTCGCCGTGTTCACGCATCACCCGGCGATAGGCTCGCTGCGGCAGGGTGTCGAGTACCACCAGCCCCATGCCGTACTGGTGTTGGGATTGACCGGTGGAGCCTGAACCGATCCGGGAACCGAGGTAGCGTTTGTTGTAATGGCTGTGGAAGGCCTCGATGTCGAGCAGTATGGCCAGCAATTTGCCCTTGCGCTCGTTCATGTCCGCCAGTTCGCCTCGCAGGGCGGCCAGATTCTCCGGCGGCACGGGCTGTTTGTTGCCCTCCTCGCACTTTTGCTCGACCAACAGCCGGGTCCGCTCAAAATCCCAGATGATGGCCCGGATGGCCCGTTTCAGGGCAATGACGTTATCCTCGTTGAGGGCCTTCTGGAGGACGTTGATCAACTGGTAGTTGTACGCGGGACTGCTGATATCCACCGCCTCGCCGGCAAAGCCGCAGCCCCTGACCGAGGCCAGGGCGGTCATGCCATGGGCCGAATCCTTGAGGTTGAAGGCCTCGATGTGGGTGATTCTTCCTTGGCAGGTATAGAGCAACTCCAGGGTGTCCTGGATGGTCAGGTTGCTCAGGTTGAGGGTGAACCGGGAGCCGGAGTGCATGGAGGCAAGCCGGTCGAGCAGTTCCGGCGGCGCCAGGTGCATCAGCGGCGGTACGCCCTGGTCATGGGGAACGGTCGGATCGTGCAGTTCCGGATTGCGCAGCGGCTGCAGATAGCGGTTGATGATACCCTCAAGGCTGAGCTTGTCCATCTTGCGGGCACAGTGCTGAAGCAGCTCGGCGCGCTGGTCGCCCTGCCGGAGGGGGGTCTCGTGGATCCGCGCCACCTCCTGCTCGAGCAGGCCGCGGTAGTGCTTCTGGATGAACTTGGCCAGATGGAGCAGGGATGGTTGGCCGGTGCCGACGAAACGGAGGAAACGGTCCTCGCGCAGGGGCTCGCTCTCCACCTCAAGTTCCCGGTCCAGATCCTGGCGATGCTCCCGGTTGAAGACGGTGAATACGTCGAGGACATACTGCTGCTGGTAGCGGGAAACCGCCCGCCCCTGGCTCATCATGTCCTGGACCGCCGGGTCGCGGAGGAATTGCATTAGGCTGTGCTGGTCGAAAAAACCCTCCAGTTCCCAGAGGAACCGAACATATTTATTGCGGAACCGGGACGACAGCTCGACGCCGATACGCACATGAATATCGAGGATGGCACCGGCCTCCAGCAATTCCTCCACCACCTCCTCTTCGACATGGTTGTAATAGACCACGGTCAGCTTGCGAATGCCCTTGATCCAGGCGTCCATGAGCAGATGGGTGGGCGACTTCCGCCCCTTGGTGTTGGCGTCGTGGACATGGTCGTCGAAGGCGAACTGATTCCACTCCTCGGGCATCTCCAGGAGGTGATACTTGGCCAACTCCTTGCGCACCAACAGCGGTTTGCCGGTGTAGACCCGGCGGAAATCGTGGGCCAGCTCCAGCTGGCGCAGTTCGTTGCCCTCGCTGCGCACCAACTCCTTCATGATCTGCATCAACACCCGGGCGGTGTTCTTGTGATAATAGGAGGTCGAGGAGCTGATCACCTCGTCGCGCAGGCTGCGCAGGGCGACGATCCGGTCGCGTGCCTTGCCGGCCTCCAGCGACCCGAGCAGGCTGACGATGGCGTAGGCGATGCGCAGCCCGCTGGGTGCGGCCATCTCCTTGATACCGTGGGGATGCATGTAGGGCGTCATCAGTGACCCCGCCGACTGTGGCCGTGAGCCGCGCTTGAGCACGTCGTTGACAATCTCAAGCAGCTTATAGTCGTTGGCGTCGAAAAAAAGTCGCGATGGCCTCCGGGTCATGACGTGGACACTCCTCGCGGTGGGGGCTGCTGGACCGCCCGATCGCGCTCGCCGAGCAGGTAGTGGAGAATGGACTCGGCGGAGACCGGCCGGGAAAAATAATAACCCTGGGCCTCATGGCATCCCATGGCGCCGAGGGTGCGCAGCTGCTCCTCGAGTTCGACACCCTCGGCCACCACATTGAGGTGCATCTGCTGACTGATGGCGATGATGGTGGCG
>JAUWAH010000050.1 GCA_030602145.1 Desulfobulbus sp. | reverse complement strand
GAAGAACGGCAAGAACATCGTGCTGATCGGGGCAGGACCGGCCTCGCTCACCGTGGCCCGCGATCTGCTGCCGCTCGGCTACTCCATCGACCTCTACGACGATCAGGACAAGGGCGGTGGCTTCATGCGCAGCCAGTTGCCCTCCTTTCGGCTGCCGGAATCGGTCCTGGCCACCGAGGTCAATTACATCCTCGACATGGGGGTGACCACCCATTTCAACCACCGGGTGGAGAGCATGAAGGCCATGCTGGCCATGGACTACGATGCCGTCTTCGTTGGCACCGGCGCCCCCCGCGGCCGGGATCTGCCCGACCTGCCCGGACGCCGTGCCGGCTACGGTCAGATCCATGTCGGCATCGACTGGCTGGCCGCGGTGATCTTCGGCCACCTCACCGCCATCGGCAAACGGGTGCTGGTGCTGGGCGGCGGCAACACCGCCATGGACTGCTGCCGCACCGCCAGGCGCCTGGGCGGCGAGGATGTCCGGGTGGTGGTGCGCAGCCCCAAGGCCGAGATGAAGGCCTCGCCCTGGGAAATCGAGGAGGCCCTGCACGAGGATGTCCCGATCATCGACAATCATGCCCCCCTGGAATTTGTCGTCGAGGACGGCCGGTTGATCGGCATGCGTTTCGACCGGGTCGCGCCGGTGCTGGACGGCCAGGGGAACCACCGGCTGCAATCGACCGGCGAGGCGCCGGTGTTCATGGCCTGCGACGAGGTGCTGCTGGCGGTGGGGCAGTTGAACGCCTTCCCCTGGATCGAGTCGGATGCCGGCATCGAATTCGACGGCCAGGGCTTGCCGGTGCTCGATCCCCGCACCCTGCAATCCTCCCGGGCCAAAGTCTTTTTCGGCGGCGATGCCGCCTTCGGCCCGCGCAACATCATCACCGCCGTGGCCCACGGTCATCAGGCGGCCATCTCCATCGACCTGTTCTGCCGGGGTGAATCCCTGCTCGACCGGCCGGCACCGCACGTCACCCTGGCCGGCCAGCAGATGGGCAGCCACGACTGGCTCTACCACAACCAGGTCACCGAAACCCAGCGCCAGGCCGTGCCCACGGCCTCGAAGGCCAAGACCCTGAAGGACAGGCTCCTGGAAGTGGAGTTGGGCTATGATCGGCAGATCGGTCAGGCCGAGGCCCTGCGCTGCCTCAACTGTGACGTCCAGACCGTGTTTCACGCCGAACTGTGCATCGAGTGCGATGCCTGCGTCGATGCCTGTCCGGAGAGTTGCATCAATTTCGTGGCCAATGGCAGCGAGGAAGATCTGCGCACCCGGCTCAAGGCCCCGGCCGCCAACCTGACCCAGAGCCTGTATGTCAGCGTGCCTGTGGCCAGCGGTCGGGTGATGGTCAAGGACGAAAACGTCTGCCTGCACTGCTCGATCTGTGCCGAGCGCTGTCCGACCGCGGCCTGGGAAATGCAGAAGTTCCTCTACCATGCACCACAGGCGGAACAGCCATGAAGCCACTTGCAGCCATCAACGATTTCGTCATCCGCTTCGCCACGGTCAACGGGTCCGGGTCGGCCAGTGCCAACAACCTGTTCGCCAAAGCGGTGTTCCGCATGGGCGTGCCGGTCAGCCCGAAAAACATCTTTCCCTCCAACATCCAGGGGCTGCCCACCTGGTACGAGGTGCGGGTCAACGAGCAGGGCCATGTGGGTAGACGGGGCGACATCGACCTGGTGGTGGCGGTCAACGGCCAGACCCTCCGCCAGGATTATGACTCGCTGGCCCCGGGCGGCTATTTTGTCTTCGACTCCTCCAAGCCGCTGCCCGAGGATTTTACCCGAGACGATGTCATCGCGATCGGCATCCCCATGACCGCGATGTGCACAGAGGCCTTCGACAACCCGAAGATGCGGCCGCTGTTGAAAAACATCATCTATGTCGGTGCGCTGGCTGCCCTGCTCGACATGGAGCTGGAGGTGCTGACCGATTCCCTGCGCAGCCAGTTCCGCAAGAATCCCACGTTGGCGGAGCCCAACATCAGGGCACTGGAACTCGGCTACGGCTACGCCCGCGACCATCACGCCGGGGCCTGCCTGCTCACGGTCCGGCGCAGCGACCGGGTGGGCGACGCCATCATGATGGACGGCAACAGCGCCACCGCCCTGGGCGCCCTCTATGGCGGCGCCACCGTGGTCGGCTGGTACCCGATCACGCCGTCGACCTCGATCATCGAGGCGTTTGGCCACTATGCGGAGCAGTTCCGGATCGAAACCGACACCGGCCGGATCAAGGCCGCCATCGTCCAGGCCGAGGACGAACTGGCCGCCATCGGCATCGTCATCGGCGCCGCCTGGAACGGGGCCCGCGCCTTCACCGCCACCTCCGGGCCGGGCATTTCGCTGATGGCCGAATTCCTCGGCCTGGCCTATTTCGCCGAAGTGCCGGCGGTACTCATCAATGTCCAGCGGGTGGGGCCGTCCACCGGCATGCCCACCCGAACCCAGCAGTCCGACCTGCTCGCCTGCGCCTACGCCTCCCATGGCGACACCAAGCATCCACTCCTTTTTCCCTGTGATCCGCGGGAGTGCTTCGAGATGACCGCCGACGCCTTTGACCTGGCCGACCGGCTGCAAACCCCGGTGCTGGTGATGAGCGACCTGGACCTGGGCATGAACGACCACTACGGCCCGCCGCTGGTCTGGGACCCTGCCCGGCGCTACGACCGGGGCAAGGTGATGGACGCAGCCCGGCTGGAGGCCCTCGCCGCCCGTTGGGGACGCTACAAGGACACCGACGGCGACGGCATCTGCTGGCGCACCTACCCGGGCACCCATCCGGACAAGGGTGTCTACTTCACCCGCGGCACCTCGCGGGACGAGTACTCCACCTACACCGAGGACAGCTCCACCTATGTCCGCAACATGGAACGGCTCGCACTCAAATGGGAGAGCGCCAAGCGGCTGTTGCCCCTGGCCCGGATCAAGATCACCAGCGGCGAGGCACGACTGGGCGTGGTGTTCTACGGCTCCACCACGCCGGCCGCCTACGAGGCCATTGAGCACCTGCGCCACCGGGGGCTTGCCGTCAACAGCATGCGCATCCGGGCCTTTCCCTTTCAACAGGAGGTGATCGATTTCATCTCCGCCCATGAGCTGGTCTTTGTGATCGAGCAGAACCGGGACGGCCAGATGCGGACCCTGCTGCTCAACGAAGGCGGCCTGCCACCGGCCAAACTGGTCACCATCGCCGCCTACGACGGCCTGCCCGTGGCCAGCCGTTTTCTCGTCCGGGCCCTTGAGGAGGCCCTGGCGGAACGCGGCGTGACCCTGCCCACATCCCCCCGCGACCAGGGAGGCGTCCCATGACCTTTTTCCGCCCCACCTTCCGTCACCCCGAACTGCCGCCGAATGCAGCCGGCTACCACCGCCGCGACTACGAGGGCGGCATTTCCACCCTCTGCGCCGGCTGCGGTCACGATTCGATCTGCAATGCCATCATCCAGGCCTGCTTCGAGCTGGCGCTGCCGCCGCACCGGATCGTCAAGATGTCCGGCATCGGCTGCTCCTCAAAGAGCCCTGCCTATTTTCTCGGCAAATCGCACGGCTTCAACTCGGTGCACGGCCGCATGCCTTCGATCGCCACCGGCGCCAACATGGCCAACCGGGACCTGATCTATCTCGGTGTTTCCGGCGACGGCGACACCGCCTCCATCGGCATGGGCCAGTTCATCCATGCGGTCCGCCGCAGCCTCAACATGCTCTACATCGTCATGAACAACGGCTGCTACGGCCTGACCAAGGGCCAGTACTCGGCCACCGCCGACAAGGGATCGAAGAGCAAGAAGGGCGGGGTCAATGTCCTGGAATCCATCGATCTGTGCGAACTGGCCATCCAACTGGGCGCCGGCTTCGTGGCCCGCAGCTTCTCCGGCGACAAGGCGCAGCTGGTGCCGCTGATCAAGGCCGGCCTGTCGCATCGCGGTTTGTCGTTCATCGACGTGATCTCGCCCTGCGTCACCTTCAACAACAATCCGGAATCGACCAAGAGCTACCACTGGGTGCGCGAGCACAGCGAGGCCACCAACACCTTCGACTTCGTGCCCTTCCGCCAGACCATCACCGCCGAGTACGAGGACGACACCGTCCAGGAGGTGGTCCTGCACGACAATTCGGTGATCCATCTCCACAAGCACCACGACGCCCCGGACATCACCGACCGCCGCCAGGCCATCGACAGCCTGGAGGACCACAAGGCCCAGGGGGTGATTCTCACCGGCGTGCTCTACGTCAACCCGGACTCCACCGACACCCACGAGATCCTCCATACCAGCGAGCGACCGCTGAACAGCCTGGACGAGACCGATCTCTGCCCGGGGAGCGCCGTCCTGGAGGCTATCAACGCCCGTCATCGCTGAATCGTCCCCCTCCATTATCGTAAATGCACGCCATGACCATGCCCAGCCCCACCCATCACCATTCCAAGTACCGTTGCCCATCGTCCGCCGTCCTGCGTCGCGCCGGACTCGTCGTTCACTGCCTCCTGGTTGTGGCCGGTCTCATAGGGTGCGCCGAGCAGCCGGCCCGCCTGGCTGCCACACCGGCCATAGCCAGCCAGCAGGCGATCCGGGCTCCAGCCGGCAACCGCCCCTGCGTCGGTCCCTACCACGCCCAGCGGATCGAGGGCGATTTCGCCGGTTATGCCAGCCTGCAGCAGTTCGTCGACCAGATGGTCCAGAAACACGGCTTTGAGCGCCAATATCTGCACGGCGTCTTTTCCGAGGCCCGCCGCAAGGGCTGGACCCTCGACTATCTGGCCAAGTCGGACCAACAACTCGGAGGCAAGCCCGCCGTCGGCGGCTGGACCCGTTACCGGGCCAAGTTCCTCGACGAACGCCGCATCAGCGCCGGCGCCGATTTCGCCCGCCGCCATCGCGACACCCTCCAGCGGGCCAGCCGGCAATACGGCGTGCCCCAGGAATACATTCTCGGCATCCTGGCCGTGGAAACCACCTTCGGCAGTTTCGTCGGCAATCACCGCGTCCTCGACGCCCTGACCACCCTGGGATTTGACTATGCCCGCCGGGGCGAATATTTCCGTGGCGAACTGGAAAATTTCCTGCTCATGGCCCGGGACGAGGGTATGGACCCGGCCGAGCCGGTCGGCTCCTATGCCGGGGCCATGGGCCTGGGGCAATTCATGCCGACCAGCTTTCTGCGCTGGGCGGTCGATTTCAACGGCGACGGCCGCCGGGATCTCTGGGATCCGGAAGATGCCATCGGCAGCGTCGCCAACTACTTTGCCCAACACGGTTGGCAGGCCGGCCACCCCGTGGTCACGCCGTTGCAGAGCAATGGTCCCGTGGCCCTGGAACCGGGTCTAAAGAACGAATACCTCCTCGCCGACCTGCAGAGGGCCGGCCTGCAGCCGGCCAGGCCCTGCATGTGCGACGGTCCCCTGCGCCTCGTGCTCCTCCGCTACAACAGCACCGATCAATACCTGATCGGCCACCCCAACTTCTACACCATCACCCGCTACAACAACTCCACCTACTACGCCATGTCGGTCCACGAACTGGCCATGGCCATCAAGCGGCGGCTCTGATCGCCAACGGCCCGTTCTCCTCCGGCCCGCTTCGGCACGCATCGCCCCAGGTGATCCACCCACCCCCGCGGGGGTGGGTTTATTTTTTCTGGACGACTATCATGGCCGGCAGGATGATGAGCACCCCGGCCATGGTGGTCAAGGCGGGCAGTTTTCCATGGAGCCCCCACTCGAGGAGCACAATCAGGGGAGGATAGAGGTAGGAGTAGGCCATGACCCTGGTGGGACCGAGGTGGAGCGTGGCCCACTGGGTGATGAAAAACGTGACGATGGTTGTGAACACCGCCAGGTACCCAATGCCGCCCCAGACCATGGCCGGCACCGTGGGCCAGGACATGGTCGGCAGCTTTGGCGCGGCGAACAGCAGCAGCCAGCCGCAGCCGGTGATCAGTATCCACAGGGTCATGACGGCCATCGGTTCGCCCCGGTGGAGGAGCTTGACCAGGGGCATGTACAGGGCCATCAGGAGGCAACCTCCAAAAAAGAGCAGGTCGCCGCGGTTGAGATCGAGTTGGAGGGCCCGCTGCCAGTCGCCTTCGAAAATGATCCATAGGGCGCCGCCCATGGCCAGCAACAGGGCGATGAGCCGATATCTGCCCAGACGTTCCCGGAGGAGAAACCAGCTGTAGATCCCCGCAAGGCCGGGAACGGTGGTAAAGATCGCCCCGGTGTTGAGGGCTTCGGTGGAACGAAGCGACAGGAACATCAGCCAGAAAAACCCGCACAGGGCACCACTGATCAGAGCGTACCGGACAAGACCGAACCGGTCGGGCCTCGCCAGGCCGTACCGGAAGGAGACATAGGGGGCAAACAGCACCGTTGCCAGCAGGAATCGGATCAGGGTGAGGATTTCCGGGTCAAGAAAGGGGGTGATCGCCTTGCCGACGATGAAGGAGGAAGCGACCAGCGACGCCGACAGCAGCATGCCGCCGTGGAGGATCCACCGGGAAGACGAATCGGAGGGGCCCTCGCCTTCGCTCATGGGAATACATCCAGCAGTTGCCGGTGCAGCGCGCTGTTGGTGGCCAGGATTTCGGGGATGAATGCCGAGTAGGGCTGCCCGGACAGGGTGGTGACCTGGCCGCCCGCCTCTTCGACGAGCAACCAGCCGGCGGCGGTGTCCCAGGGCTTGAGATCGATCTCGTAAAAACCATCCAGTCGGCCGCAGGCCACATAGGCCAGGTCGAGCGCCGCCGCACCGGCCCGGCGGACGTCGCGCACCCGGGGCAGGAGGCGCTCCAGGTGCCGCATGACTTGCGGCAGCCGCTCTTCAATGGCATAGGGAAAACCGGTGCCGATCAGGGAGGCGATCAGCCGGTCCGTGCCGGTGACCGCGATGGGCCGGTCGTTGAGCCAGGCGCCGCAGCCCCTTGCCGCGTAAAACAACTCATTGCTGACCGGGGTATAAACAACCCCGACCTCCGGCCGGCCCCGGTCGAGCAGGCCGATGGACACGGCAAAAAAGGGAAAGCCGTGGGCAAAGTTGGTGGTGCCGTCCAGGGGATCGACGACCCAGAAGCGATCGGCAGCCACCCGATGCGAGGCGACCCTTTCCTCGGTCATGATGGCGATCCCCGGGGTGTCCTCGGCCAGCGAGGCGCAGATCATGGCCTCGGCGGCCACATCGGTTTCGGTGACTAGGTCGATGCTGCCCTTCATGGTGATCCGGTGGGGCCGGTGCATCTGGTCGGCGATAAAAGCGCCCGCCCCAAGGGCGGCTCGGCAGGCGGCCCGGAGCAGATGCCGGGTGTCCTCCGGACATCTGGGGATTATGCCGCGTTCTCTTCCGGTTTTCTCCATTGTGCCGTGCTCTCTGCTGGGCCAGGGGTGATGAACGGGACCGATGCGGTCAATCGTCCTCGTAGTCCTCAAAGGGCATCATGTCCGAGATCATCCTGAGGAAGATGCCCAGGGATTCGCTCAGGTTTTTCACCACGATGCTGAGCTGGACCTTTTCCTCCGCGGTCTTGGCCTTGGCCAGGGCCTTGAGGGTGGCTGCGAGTTCGTTCGACAGGTTTTCCATCAATTTTTCCGGTTCCACTCTCTTCTCCTGTTGGTTGGTTGTTGTTGAAAGCCGGGCAGGAAGCGGCATGCGCCGCGGAGCCGGTCACAACCCGGTACTATCCGCCCGCCTTCTTGACCGACCAGCCGAGAGCCCGCAGGTGATCAACCAGCAGGTCCCGGTGGTCTCCCTGGATTTCGATGACCCCGTCCTTGACTGTGCCGCCGGTGCCGCAGCGCTTCTTGAGTGTGCTGGCCAATTGGCCCAGTTCCGCCTGCCCCAGGGGCAGCCCGGTGATGACCGTCACCCCGCTGCCCTTGCGCCCCTTGGTCTGGCGACCGACCCGGACTAGGCCATCTCCCTTCGGAGGCGCACCGGCGGCCCGGCACAGGCAGCCATCCTCGGGCCGGCTGCATCGCGGACAGATCCGGCCGATCCCGGTGGAGTAGACCAGGGTTGCGTCCCGTTCCTTTTTCGCCATCCATTCACTCCTCGGCCAGGCTTGCGGCGGCAACGGACCAGCGCAGCCGACTGCCAGCCAAAAACGGCCTGACACTACCGAAAAATTCGGGGACCTGCCAATCTTTTTCCTCCAGCCGGACCGTTTTGGCCGGTGGCGTAAGCCGGTAAAACCGGCGGGCATTGGCCGAGACGAAACCGTCCAGCCGTTCCAGGCAGCCGGCCTCCTCGAACAGGCCGGCCAGGGCCGGCAGGGCCACCGGCGCGGAAAAGATGCCGGCGGCACAGCCGACACACTCCTTCCTGTCACGGGGATGGGGAGCGGAATCGGACCCGAACATCAGCCGCGGGGGGCCGGCGAACACGGCCTGCCGCAGGGCCTTGCGGTCGCGGGGGGTCTTGGCGATCGGCTTGCAGAACAGATCGGGCCGCAGCAGGCCGCCGGCGACATCGTCCAAGGTGATCAGCAGGTGGTGGAGGGTGACGGTGGCGGCGATCGTGTCGTATTTCTCCAGAAACTCGACCGCCGCGGCGGTGGTGATGTGCTCCATTACGATCCGCAGCCGCGGAAAGGTTTCGGCCAGCCAGCGGTACACGGCCAGAAACTCCTCCTCCCGATCCATGACGAAACCGGCCGTCTCGCCATGGACCAAGAGGGGAATGTCCAGCTCCTCCAGCAGGGCCACGGTTGCGCCGATCCGGTCGAAATCCCGCACCCCGGCCTCGCTCTGGGTGGTGATGCCGGCCGGGTAGAGCTTGACGCCGATGATCTCGTCTTTGGCCGCCACCAGTTCCTCCCGGATGTAATCGCGAAAGAACAGGGTCATGTAAGGGGTGAAGACATGGGGATCGCAGGCGGCCTCGATGGCGGCCCGGTACTCCCGCACCCTGGCCAAACTGTCCACCGGCGCCACCAGGTTGGGCATGATGACCCCGCCGGCCATCTGGGCGGCACTGTACGGCGCCACCAGGGTGAGCATTTCCCCTTCGCGCAGGTGGAGGTGCATGTCAAGGGGGGATTCGAGACGCAGGTCCATGGCCGGCATCACCTCCTCTTTTTCGGTGGCAGCAGGTCGGTGATCGAACCGTCGACCAGTTCGGCGGCAAAGGCAAAGGTCTCGGCCAGGGTCGGATGGGCGTGGACGGTCTTGCCGATGTCCTCGGCGTTGGCGCCCATCTCCAGGGCCAGCACGGCCTCGTGGATCAGTTCACCGGCATTGAGCCCGCAGATGCCGGCACCGACGATGCGGCCTGTGGCCTTGTCGAACAACACCTTGGTCACCCCGTTGCTTCCGCCCGCACTCAGGGCGCGGCCGCTGGCTTTCCATGGAAAGGTCCCCTTGTCGACGGCAATCCCCTGCCGAGCCGCTTCCCGTTCGGTCAGCCCCATCCAAGCGACCTCGGGGGTGGTGTAGGCCACCGAGGGGATGGTCAGGGGCGCGAAGGCTGCCTTGCGACCGGCAATCACCTCCGCCGCCACCTTGCCCTGGTGGCTCGCCTTGTGGGCCAGCATGGGTTCGCCGACCACATCGCCGATGGCGTACACATGGGGGAGACTCGTCTGCATCCGTTCATTGACCACGATAAATCCGCGCTCGTCCGGCGAAAGTCCGAGGGCCTCCAGACCGAGCCCCTTGGTCGACGGCCGCCGGCCGACCGCCACCAGTACCGCGTCGAACTGTTCGGTGGCCTCTGTCTTGCCGGCCATGGTCACCTCGACCCCCTCCGCCCGGGCCGCTATCGCCGCCACCCTGGTTTCGGTCCGGATCCGGTAGCGGGTGTTCAGGTGCGCAAAGAGCGGCTGGACCAGATCGAGGTCGGCGGGCGGAATGATCTGATCCTGCATCTCGACGATGGTGATGGCCGAGCCGAGGGCGTGATAAACCTGGGCCATCTCCAGCCCGATGATGCCGCCGCCGACGATCAGGAGCCGGCCGGGCACCGAGGCCAGGGCCAGGGCGGCGGTGGAGTCCCAGATGCGGGGATCGTCCGGGGCGCCGGGCAGTACGAAGGGATGCGAGCCGGTGGCGATGATCGCCTGGTCAT
>JAUWAH010000098.1 GCA_030602145.1 Desulfobulbus sp. | reverse complement strand
GTCCGATCATGGCGGCGTTGTCGGTGCAGTAGGCCGGTGCCGGCATGAACAGGTCGAGTCCGCGGTCGGCGCAGCCATTGGCCAGGGCCGTTCGCAGGCGGGGATTGGCTGCCACGCCACCGCCGATGACCACCTGCCGATGACCGGTCTGTCCGGCGGCGGCCAAGGTTTTCTCCACCAGCACCTCGACCACTGCCTCCTGGAAGGATGCACAGATGTCGTGGGCCGCCAGGGGCGATCCACTGCGGCGTTGGCTGTCCACATGGGCGGCCACGGCGGTCTTGAGGCCGCTGAAGCTGAAATCGAGGCTGCCGCCCAATCGAGCCCGCGGAAAGGCGATGGCAGCGGGGTTGCCTTCACTGGCCAGGCGGCTGATCAGCGGCCCGCCCGGATAGCCCAGGCCGAGCAGTTTGGCCACCTTGTCGAAGGCTTCGCCAGCGGCATCGTCCCGGGTCCGGCCGAGGCGGACAAACGACAGGGGGTCGTTGACCGCAAACAATGAGGTGTTGCCGCCGGAAACGATCAGAGCTGTGTAGGGGAAGTTGGGCTGGGGCTCTTCCAGCAGGCAACTGAGGAGGTGGCCGGCCATGTGGTCGACGCCGACGCAGGGCAGACCGCGCACCAAGGCGATGGCCTTGGCAAAGGTGAAGCCGACCAGCAGCGAGCCGACCAGTCCCGGCCCCTGGGTAGCGGCGATCAGGTCGATGTCGTTCAAGGTGACTCCGGCCTTGTCGAGGGCTTCGTCGACAACCGGCCGGATCATCTCGATGTGGCGCCGCGAAGCCAGTTCGGGGACAATGCCGCCGAAGCGGGCATGGATTTCGTCCTGGCTGCTGATCACCGAGGAACGCACCCGGTTTTCGGACTCGAGCACGGCTGCGGCTGTGTCGTCGCAGGAACTTTCTATGGCCAGAATGAGCATGGGGTGCAGGTTGCAATCACACCTTGTCGGTGGTATCAGTAAGAAACCGTTGCCGGTTGCCGATCATCCGCCTGGAGAGGGCAGTTCTTTTTTGCGAGCACCATACACAATGAACCATAAAAACGCCAGCCCCCTCCCGACCGAAAACGGCCTTATCGATTTATTTTCCCGGCCCATTTCCTATCTACGTCTCAGTCTCACCGACCGTTGCAACCTTCGCTGCATGTACTGCGTCACCGAGGAGGAGGCCAGCGGCTGCCTGGCCAAGCTCAGCCATGGGGATCTGCTGACTTACGAGGAGTTGTTACACGTGGTGCGGGTAGCGGTGGCCATGGGTATTGGCAAGGTGCGGCTCACCGGCGGCGAACCCCTGGTCCGTCGTCACGTGATGCGGTTCATCGGTGAACTGACCCGGATTCCGGGGCTTGACGATATCCGCATCACCACCAACGGCGTGCTCCTGGAGCAGTTCGGCCCGCAATTGCAGGCGGCCGGCGTGACCAAGGTGAACATCAGCCTCGATTCCCTGCGCGCGGAGCGGGTGGCGGCGATCACCGGCGTCGACTGTTTCGACCGGGTCTGGCGTGGGGTGGAGACCGTGCTGGCCCTGGGCTTTTCGCCGGTCAAACTCAATATGGTGGCCATGCGGCACATCAACGACGACGAGATCGTCGACTTCGCCCGCCTCTCCCAACGGCTGCCGGTGCAGGTGCGGTTCATCGAATTCATGCCCATCGGCCAGTCAAGCCGCTGGACCGCCGACACCTTCATCGGCACCGACGAAATCATGGCCCGGATCAGCGCTTTAGGTGACCTGTTTCCCCTGGAGAAAGGCCGCCACGATGGGCCGGCCAAGGTGTACCGCCTGGGAGAGGATGCCGTCGGCACACTCGGCTTCATCAGCCCGATCAGCCATCATTTCTGCAGCCGCTGCAACCGGCTGCGCCTGACCTCGGCCGGCACCCTGCGTTCCTGTCTGCTCCACGATGCCGAGGTCGATCTTCGTGCCGTGCTCAGGCGCGACCCCTCCGACGAGGCCATCCGCCAGGCCCTGCTCGCCGCCATCCGCAACAAGCCGCAGGGCCATCAACTGGAGGAGCGGCTGCGTCAATCCGGCGGCGACTGCCACGGTCGCATGTCCCGCATCGGCGGCTGAGCAGGGGCTGCGATCAGGCCCGCTCCTCGCCTCCTGCAGTCCATCACCCCAAACGGAGTTGTTCCAACTCGTCCCAACGGTCGTAGAGCTGTTCCACCCTGGCCTGCACCTCCTGCTGTTCCAGCCAGTAGCGGTGCAATCGGTTCGGGTCGGCCATGACCTCGGGTTCGGCCATCAGGGCCTCCAGTTCGCCCAGGCGTGCCTCGGCGGCCACGATCCATTCCTCCATCTGTTCGTATTCACGCTGATCCATATAGGATAGCTTGCCCGGTTTGGGCTTGGCGGCCGGCTTCTCACGGTCGGCGGGCGCGGCGGTCGGCGGCTTGCGCTCCCGTTCCTGGAGCGCGGCCAGCCACTGGTCGTAGTCGGCGAAATACTCGGCCCGGCTTGCGCCGTCGAAACCGAGCACCAGGTTGCACACCCGGTCGAGGAGAAAACGGTCGTGGGTGACCAGCACCAGGGCGCCGGGAAATTCGCACAGACTTTCCTCGAGCACATCGAGGGAGGGAATGTCGAGATCGTTGGTCGGCTCGTCGAGCAGGAGGATGTCGGCGGGCTGGAGCATCAGCCGGGCTATGAGGATCCGCGCCTGTTCGCCGCCGGACAACCGGTAGACCGGGGTTTCCAACTGATCGGCCCGGAAGAGGAACCGCTTGGCCCAGGTGACCACATGCAGGGACTGGCCGCGATAGATGACGCTGTCGCCCTCCGGGGCCAGGGCGCGGCGCAGGGTGGTGTCGGGGTCGAGTACTTCGCGGCGTTGGTCGAAGCTGACGACGCGCAATCCCTCGGCAACGAACAGCGAACCCTGGTCCGGTTTGAGTCCGGAGCCGTGAACGGCGGAGTCCAGGATGCGCATCAGGGTTGACTTGCCGCTGCCGTTGCGGCCCAGGAGGCCAAGACGCAGGCCGGGGGTCAGGTTGATGTCGAGCTTGGCAAACAGGGTCTGGCCGTGAAACCCTTTTGCCAGGCCGGTGGCGGTGAGCAGCTTCTTGGTCTTGCGGCCGGTGGCGTCGAACCCGATGCCCACCTGGCCCGTGGAACGGTTACGGTTACGGATATCGGCATACTCTTCCTGGAGACGCCCCGCCTCCTCGATCCGGAAACGGGCCTTGGTGGTCCGGGCCTTGGGGCCACGGCGAAGCCATTCGGTCTCGCGGCGCACCTTGTTGGCCAACCGTTCCTCCAAACTCTGCCGCTGGCTGAGCAGATCGGCCTTCTTGTCGAGGAAGTCGGCATAGGTACCCCGCACCTGGAAAGAGCCCTCCGGATAGACCGGCGCCAGTTCGATCACCCGGTTGACGGTGTTTTCGAGGAACCGCCGGTCATGGCTGACCATGAGCACCGCGGCCGGACTGTCCGGCAGGTGCGCGCCGAGCAGTTGCTCAAGCCAGAGGATGCCCTCGATGTCGAGATGGTTGGTCGGTTCGTCCATGACCAGGACATCGGGCCGGCCGACCAGCGCCCGGCAAACGGCCAGCCGCTTGCGCCAGCCCCCGGAAAGCAACCGGACCGGCTGGTTCGGATCGGGGAACCTGGCCCGGCTCAACAGCACCTGCACCCGGTTGTACCGCTCGGTTTCGTCGATCTCCAAATCCTTGCCGGCCTCATACAGGCAGTCCGCACAGGTGGCCGTCTCGTCAAAAACGTCCTCCTGGGTCAGGTAGCCGACGCGCAGCTGTTTCTGGACGAAGACCGTGCCGCTGTCGGGTTGTTCAAGCCCGCAGAGGATCTTGAGCAGGGTTGACTTGCCGGACCCGTTGGGGCCGATCAGGCCGATGGTGTCGCCGGGGTTGACCACCAGGGTGACCCCGGAAAAGAGTACCTGGGCACCGAAGGATTTGGACAGTTCCTGGCAGCTGAGCAGGGCGCACATGGGAAGCGTCGTCGGTGTCGTGAAGGAGAGCGCCGGTCCGGTCAGTCGATGCCGCCGTTGACGTTGATGTCGTCGGCCCGGGGATAGGAGCCGAGCAATTCGAAATAGGCGCAGATCTGCTTGAGGATGTTGCAGGCCTCGTAGATGACCGGGTCCTCGATATGGCCGATCATGTCGAGGAAGAAGAGGTAACTCCACTGCTTGTCCTTGGTCGGCCGGGATTCGATTTTGGCCAGGTCGATGTTCTTGGCCGAGAGGATGGTCAGAATCTCGTTGAGGGCGCCGGGGCGGTTGATCAGACCGATGAGGATCGAGGTCTTGTCGCAGCCGCTCTTTTTGGGCGATTTGCGGCCGATGACCAAAAACCGGGTGGTGTTGCCCTGGTAATCCTCGATGCCCGGCACCACCACCTGGAGACCATAGGTGTTGATGGCCAGCGAACTGGCGATGGCGCCGATATTGGGGTTGTTGGCGGCCATCTGAGCAGCGGTGCCGGTGGAGAAGACATCCAGGGTCGGGATGCTGGGCAGGTTCTTGCGCAGCCAGTTGCGGCACTGGGCCAGTGGCTGGGAGTGGGAGGCCACGGTCTGGATGTCCTCGATGTTGCCCGAGCGATTGACCAGGTTATGGGTGATGGCCAACTGGATCTCGCCGCAGATCCTGACCTTGTAGCGCATGAAGGCGTCGAGGGAATAGGTGACCGCGCCTTCGATGGAGTTTTCCACCGGCACGATGCCGTACTGGACCCGTTCTTTCTCCACCTCCTCGAAGACCTCGGCGATGGATTCCATGGGCAGGTATTCGGCGGTCTGGCCGAAATACCTGACGCCGGCCAGGTGGGAGAAGGTGGCTTCCGGTCCGAGGTAGGCGACGCTGGCCTTGCGCTGCGACAGGCGGCAGGTGGTAATGATCTCATGGAAAATCGAGCGGAGCGCCTTGTAGGGAAAGACATCGCTATTGTTTTTCCGCAGCCGTTCGTAGATCTCCAGTTCGCGCTGCGGATCCCATTTGGCCCGGTTGGTTTCGTTTTTCAACAGGCCGATGGTCTTGGCGCATTCGAGCCGCTCCTTCAACAACTCCAGGATGGTGTCGTCGATCTGGTCGATGCGCTGCCGCACCTGGGGAATATTGAGTTTATTGTCCATGGTGTTTGCCCGGTCGGGAAAAAGGTCGAGGTGTACAAGCGGCAACGGGGCGCGCCGGTGGTTTGCGGTTCGTCGGTCCGGTCGGAGACACGCATGCTGCCCTTCCCGGCGGAAAGCCGTCTATATAGCATTGTTGACGGTTTCTGCAAGCGGCGAAGGCGAGGCGAGCTAGATGGGGACGGCGAGCGCCATCCTACCGGTTGGGACGTGGGGTATTCGGCGACCGGCCGACCTCAGGGGTGCAGATGCTCAAGGGCACCGCTCAGGTCGGCGTGGATTTCCTCGACGCTCTCGTAGAAGACCTCGGCACCGGCGGAGAAATGCAGCAGGATGTTGTTGAGCGCATCCGGAATGTACGGGAAGAGTTTTTGTAGATTGACCACCCGGTTGCGGGCCAGCAGGGAAAAGTCCCCGGTTGACAGCGACTCGGCCACGGTGGCTCCCATGGTCGGGTCGGCCAGGATCTCGCGGGGATGAAAGTCGCCCCGGCCGGTCAGGTAGATAAGGATATTGCCCAGTTCGAACAGATCCAGAGCAAAGGGTTTTTCCGGCAGATGAAAATCGTAGTCGAAATCGATCCAGGAATAGCCTCCGGTCACCCGGTCGACGAATACATGGTCCCGCCGGATGTCGCCGTGCCGGAAGCCTTGGCGATGGAGAAAGGCGATGCCTTCCAGGCAGCCGAGGAAGCGTGTGAAAATGGAGGGCAGATCGTTGTAGAAATAGTCACGGTGGGTGTTGCCCGTGTGGATGACCTTGTCCAGCCGGTTGCCGCCCACCGGCACCAGGACGCGGATCAGGTTGCCGGCCGTGTCCACCAGGGTCTCGCCCTGCATGAAGTGGGGATGACCCTGAACCAGTTCCAGAATCCTCGCTTCCTTTTCAGGGCTGCGGTAGCAGGTGACCGCGAATTGCCCGAGCCGCATGGTGAAGGTTTCCCTGAATTCCAGTTTGAGGATGTAATGGGCCATGGTGGCCAGATCGACCACTTTGGGCACCCAGGGCTTGATCTGCTCGTCCACCCCGAAGCGGCCCTCCTTGGTATAGGAGGTGATCAGGAAATAGCGGTCTTCTGCTGCGATGACGTCGCCGTAATCGATGGAGGTGAAATCGGTGGTGTCGGTGTAGACCCTTGGCGGCCGGCGCAGACTGTGGGTCACCCGATGCTCCTTGAGGTTGTCGGCCACTGCCTTCGGCAGCACCTCCATGGTCTGATAGGCGGCCATCAGCCGATCACCCAGACCGCGATGTCGCGGCCGTTATGAATGAGGGCGTTGGAGATCGAGCCGAAGAGGAATTCTTCGGCCTTGGAGATGCCCCGCTTGCCGACCACAATGGTGCCGTAGTCTTCTTTGGTTTGCAGTTCGAGAATGGCGGCGCTGATGGACTGCTGGCCGGCGATCCGGCAGCGGGTGGTGATCGCCCGCGGCGTCACACCATGGGCTTCGAGGATTTTTTTTGCCTGGGCGAACAGAAGCTTGGCGCGCTCTTCCTGATCGAGGCGGTAGTCCTCCAGGGTGGCGCCGGATTGGTAGTAATCCGGTGGCGGTTCGGGATAGATATGCAGCAGGCAGAGGTGGACACCGCTGAGGTGGCCGGCGATGCTGCCGACATAGTCAACGGCGTTGAGGGAACGGGCTGAATCGTCGATGGCGATGATGATCCGTTTCCAGTCACTCATGAAGCACCTCCTGGCGGTCAACGGGGGAGAGGTCCGGCCGGCAATGCGGTGTGAAGATGTGACTACTGTAAGTCAGGTCGGATCTGGAGACAAGGGCGGGCAGACAGAGAGCGGCGGGGTGTGTGGTGTTATCCCTGCATGCGGCTGGCGGTATGGACGAAAAAGACCCGCCAGCTTTCGGTGACGTTGAGGATGGTCGCGCCCATGGTTTTGCCGCTGCGTCCGGTCCGTTGCCAGCGCGGCTCGACATGGAGGACCGGCAGACCGGGATTGTCGCTGGAAAACACCGTCAACCGACCTGGACTGCGGAAGAGCTGTTCAGGTAGGTTGCCCAGGCAGAGTCCGTCCGGCGAGATGTTTTCCATCCGGGCGGTGGCAAACATGCAGCCATCGGTGACCCGGACCGTGGTGGCAGAGAGTGCAATCCGGAGGTGGCGGCGCTTATCCGGGGAAGAAGGGAGAGAGGCAGGGGGGGCGTTGTCCGTGGGTCGGTCGGACCGGACGGGAAACCCGAAGGCGGACTCCTGCCACCACCTGCAGACAGCCCGTGCCAGCCCTCTGAACGGTGCAACAGGAGCGTAAATCGGTTTTTTTTCCGGGGGGGTGGTCATGTCTTTTTTGTCTGCGTACCGGATCATCGCGGCCTTTGTCTTGGTTTTTGTCTCTTGATCCATTATAGGAGGAGAGTCCGGCGAAGGCAAAGAAAAGAAATCGGCGCGTCGATGACCATCTGGCCCGACTGCAAAGACGCGCTTGTTTGATCATCCGATCCAAGGAGATACGCCATGAACATCACGTTCGTGCTGGCGACCGGCAACAGGAAAAAAGCATCGGAAATAATGGAAATACTGAAAAGCAGTCCGGTTTCGCTGCGCACCCTGGCCGATTTTGCCCCCGTGCCGGCCCCCGTGGAAGACGGGGTGACCTTTCTGGACAATGCCCGCAAGAAGGCGGTGCATTACGCTCGCCTGTTGGGGCAGCCCTGTTTGGCCGACGATACCGGCCTGGTGGTCGAGGCGCTGAACGGCAGGCCGGGCGTTCATTCCGCCCGCTATGCCGGGC
>JAUWAH010000345.1 GCA_030602145.1 Desulfobulbus sp. | reverse complement strand
CGGATTTTGCCGAAACCGCGCTGCACCAGGGTGCCGATGTCTTTATCACCGCCGAAGTCAAGCATTCGGTGGCCTGCTGGGCTCGCGACGCCGGTCTCTGGCTGCTCGACGCCGGGCACTTCGCCACCGAACAGCCGGCGGTGCTGCAATTCCGGGAAACCCTGCGACAACAGGCCGCCGGACACGGATGGAATCTGGTGATTGACGCGGCCATTCAGGAACCGCCGCTGCGTCTGGCATGAACCTTCGCACCCAACCTTCCATTTGGCCGGCGCAGACGACGCAACAGACCAGGTCAGCCGTTTTGCCCATTTTTTCTCTTTGTTCAACATCTGATTCATCGATCGAGGAGTTCATCATTGAAAGAGGAAATACTCAAACTCATCAAGCTGCAAGCCATTGACAGCGAAATCGCCGGATTCGACCTTGCCATCGCCAAACATCGGGCAGCAATCGCCGGCCGCGAGCAGGCGATCACCGAGAAGCAGGAGTCGATCGCCCACTTCCGGACCAAGATCGAACTGCTCAACCAGAAGCAACTCGAGACCAAGGCCGAACACGACGAGGCCGGAGCACGGGTCAAGGACCGGCAGAATAAAATGATGCAGGTCCAGACCAGTCGGGAACACCAGGCCCTGCTCAAGGAAATCGAGGAAAACAAGCGACTGGTCAAGGAAACGGAAGACCGGATCCTCCAGTTCATCGAACAGATCGAGCAACTGGAGCAAGAGGTCGCCACCCTGGAGAACCTCTGCGCCGGTGAACAGCAGGTGCTGGACGAGGAGCGCGAACACGTCGACGAGGAAATCAAGCGCATCGACGCCGCCAAGCACTCGGTCGCCAGTCAGCGGGAGGCCGAAGCCTCGGCCCTCCAGGGACCGTACCTCAAGCGCTACACCATGCTGCTTGCCAAACGGGACGGATTGGCGGTGGTGGCGGTCAACGACAGTGTCTGTCAGGGCTGCTACATGGCCCTGCCGCCGCAGCAGGTCATTGAGGTGCGCAAGGCGGAAAAATTCAATCTCTGCCCAACCTGCCAGCGTATCCTCTATTACAAGGAAGCCGAGGAAACCGTCGTTGAACCGTGAACCGCTGACCCGGGATCAGATCCTGCAGCGGCTGTCGGAACAACTCGATGATGCCACGCTTGTGCGTCTGTTTCCCGGCCATTATCCGGCCGATATTCGACGGCTGCTGGCCATGGTTCCATCGGACAAGCCGGCAGCACCGGAACCTGATGCTGACTCTGGGAGAACGCCGGAACGACCGGGTGCTGGCCGTTGCCGCCTGTTCACCGATGGCGCCTCCCGGGGCAACCCCGGCCAGGCCGGCGCCGGTGCGGTATTGCTCAACGACCGGGGGCAAGAATTGGCGACCTGTTCGGTCTATCTCGGGACCTGCACCAACAACGTCGCCGAATACCAGGCTCTGCTCATCGGCCTGGAAGAGGCCCGGCGGCTTGGTTGCTCGCACGTGGCCATCGCCCTGGATTCCGAGTTGATTGTCCGTCAAATCCAGGGGAGGTACAAGGTGAAGAACGAGGGGTTGCTGCCTCTGTTCCGCCAGGTGCGCGAACAGTTGGCCCGCTTCGAAACCTGGTCGATCGGCCATGTGCCGCGGGCACAGAATGCGCGCGCCGACCAACTGGCCAACCAGGGGATCGACCGGAAAAACGGATGAAGGGTCTTGCCCGGACCCGCAGACCGTTGACGCAAGGCAAGGGGTGAATGCATGATCGCTCCGGCGCTTTTGCCGGGGAGGAAAGTCCGAACACCACAGGGCGCGGTGGTTCGTAACGCGAACTCCGGGCAACCGGAGGAAAGTGCCACAGAAAACACACCGCCGATGGGGCGCTCAGCGCCCACAGGTAAGGTTGAAATGGCGAGGTAAGAGCTCACCGCCCCCATGGTGACATGGGGGGCAGGGTAAACCCCACCGGGTGCAAGACCAAATAGGGAGGCGCTCGAGGACGGCCCGTCCGAGCTTCCGGGTAGGTTGCACGAGACACCGGGTGACCGGTGTCCCAGTTAAATGATCATGGTCCGCCTCCGGGCGGAAACAGAATTCGGCTTACAATTCACCCCTTTTTTCTCATCCGTGGACGTCGACACGCACCAACTTCCCCCGGCTGGGGTCATCATCCCGGCCGGGGGGACCGGAACCCGCTTCGGTCAGGCCTGCCCCAAACAGTTCCTCGATCTGCTCGGGGTGCCCATCCTGGTGCGGAGTTGCCGGGCCTTTCTCGAACTGGACTTGGTCCGCTGCCTGGTGGTGTCTGCGCCCGCTGCCTATCTTGAAGAAACCATACGCCTGCTGCATGCCCACCTGACCGACCCCCAGGTCGAGAGGCTGCTGATCACCACCGGCGGTGCCACCCGCCAGGATTCGGTGCGCGCCGGCTTGGCCGTGCTGCCCGCCACCATCGACCTGGTGCTGGTCCACGATGCCGCAAGGCCATTGGTGGACCGGGCCACCATCCTGCGCTGCCTGCTCGGCGCCCTGGAGCACGGTGCGGTGATTGCCGCTCTGCCGGTCAAGGATACCCTCAAACAGGTCGGGGTGGACGGCATGGTCGAAGCCACCATCGACCGTTCCCGGCTCTGGCAGGCACAGACGCCGCAGGCCGCCCGACGGCACCTCCTGGAACAGGCCTTTGCCGAAGCCGCCTGCCGCCGCCTGGTCGGCACCGACGAAGCTTCGCTGCTGGAGGCCGCCGGCATTCCGGTCCGGGTGGTCACCGGCAACGAGCGCAACGACAAGATCACCCGGCCTTCGGACCTGCGGGTGGCCGAAACACTCCTTGCAGAGGAACGAGTCATGAAGATAGGCCACGGTTTCGACGCCCACCGCCTGGTTGCCGGCCGCAAGCTGATCCTCGGTGGCGTGACCGTCGACTACCACCTGGGCCTGGACGGCCACTCCGACGCCGATGTCGTCAGCCACGCCCTCACCGACGCGCTGCTCGGCGCCCTGGGTGCCGGCGATATCGGCCGGCATTTTCCCGACTCCGACCCGCAGTACAAAGGCATCGACAGCCTGCTGCTCTTGGAACAGGTGCAGCGCCTGGCCGAGCAGCAGGGCTATTGCCTGGGCAACGCCGATCTGACCATCGTCTGTCAGCGGCCCAAGCTGGCGCCACACCTGGCCGTCATGCAGGCCAACCTGGCCCGCTGCTGCCGGGTGGAACCCGAGGCGATCAACATCAAGGCAACCACCACCGAAAAAATGGGCTACACCGGACGGGGTGAGGGCATCGCCTGCCACGCCGTCGTCCTTTTAAGGGCAGGACATGGATATCAATAGAGAACGGCTGGCCGCCAGCTTCACCGAACTGTGCGAAATCGACAGTCCCTCCCGCCGGGAAGGGCGCCTGTCACTCCGCCTCCAGGCGGTTTTCCGCGAACTGGGTGCCGCCGAGATTGTCGAGGACGACTCCGCAACCCGCACCGGTTCGGAGTGCGGCAACCTGATCGTGCGCTTTGCCGGCGACCTCGACCTGGCCCCGATTTTCTTCAGCTGCCACATGGACACCGTTCAACCGGCCGAGGGCGTGCGGGTCCGGCGGGTCGGCGATCTGTTCACCAGCGCCGGCGACACCATCCTGGGCAGCGACGACAAATCCGGGATCGCCGCCTGTATCGAGGCGATGCGGGTGCTTCGGGAAAACGACCGGCCACACCGGCCGGTGGAGATGGTGATCACCACCTGCGAGGAGATCGGACTGATCGGCGCCAAAACCTTGGACCCGACCCTGATCCGGGCCAAGGAGGGGTACGCCCTGGATTC
>JAUWAH010000318.1 GCA_030602145.1 Desulfobulbus sp. | reverse complement strand
CGCACACGGTAGAGCAAAAAAAACGAGCCGAAAGGATGTTCGGCTCGTGGTAGGGACAAAAAAGAACAGTGAGTGAGGCGGAGCGGCCTTACTGGACTGCGACGCAGGTCACGCCTGCCTTTTCGAGCATTTCAACATTCGCGGGGATGGCCAAGTCGCCAAAGGTCAAACCGGCTCCACCCTGCTCCAAGGGGGTGATATCGACCTGAATGACATCGGGGATATCCAGCGGACACCCTCGCAGGTGCACCTTGTCCTTGAAGATGTGCAACTCGCCACCCAGATCGACACCCTTGGCCGTCCCGACGTATTCGATGGGAACCGTGAAGTTGGCGGCTTTTTGCAGATCGATCTCAAGAAAATCGACATGAAGCAGGGTGCCGGTTACCGGATCCTTCTGGACTTCCTGAACAAGGACGTGGCGCTCATTCACCTCATCCCCCGTGACCTGCAAGGTCACCACGGCATTGCGGCCATGGATGAACAGAAGGTTCTTGTAGAGACTTGCCGCGTCGAACTGCAGGGCGACAGGCCCCTTGCCGCCACTGTACACATTGGCGGGCGTCAGCGCGCGCATCCGCATTTGTCGCATCGGCCCCTTGCCGAAAACCGTACGGACCGACGATTCCATGCGTACCTGTAACATTTTCCCAACCTCCTTCCTTCTCTCAACCGGTTCTTGTAGACGAATCGTAATCAAACAAACAAATAACTGACAGAATCTTCGTTGTGTATTCTGCTGATCGCCTCGCCCAACAGCGAGCCGACGGACAGGACGGTGATTTTATCGCACCGCGTGGCATCATCCCGCAGGGGGATGGAATTGGTGACCAGCAACGACTTCAGGCATGACCCGGCAATCCGCTCCACGGCGGGTCCGGACAAGACCGCGTGCGAGCAACAGGCATGCACCTCTTTGGCGCCGACCTTCTTGAGGATCTCCGCCCCGCCGCAGAGGGTGCCGGCGGTATCCACCATGTCATCCAATAAAATGGCTGTTTTGCCGGCGACGTCACCGATGACATGCATGGCTTCGCATTCATTGGCCCGTTCGCGACGTTTATCGATGATAGCCAGGCCGGCATTGAGACGCTTGGCAAAAGCGCGGGTCCGTTCCACACCGCCGGCATCCGGCGAAACCATTACCACATCGGTAAAACTGTCCCTGATATACTTGAGGATGATGGGCGCCGCATAGAGGTGATCGACCGGTATATTGAAGAACCCTTGAATCTGGCCGGCATGGAGGTCCATGCACAGAACCCGTCTCGTCCCCACCACCATGAGCATCTCGGCCACCGCCTTGGCGGTGATCGGCACACGGGGCCGCACCTTGCGATCCTGGCGGGCATAGCCGTAATAGGGCATGACCGCCGTGATCCTGCGGGCCGAAGCGCGGCGCAGGGCATCGATCATGATCAACAATTCCATAAGGTTATCGTTGACCGGAGTGCAGGTGGGCTGCACCACAAAGACATCGGCGCCGCGGACGTTCTCGCCTATCTCGACGGAAATTTCTCCATCGGAAAATTTCTTCACCTCGGCCGCCGCCAAGGGCACCCCGAGATACTGACAGATTTCCCTGGCGATAGCCGGATTGGCGTTGCCGGTGAAAATCTTCATATCTTTCAACATGACGCGCTTCTCATCATTCCGGGAAAAAAATGGCTGGGGCGGGAGGATTCGAACCCCCGAATGCAAGGATCAAAACCTTGTGTCTTACCGCTTGACGACACCCCAGCCCATATTTTCACCGAACGGATCATGGAATTTCATTCATCTTCAACCGGAGCGACCAGGCAGGTGAACGGGAAATGTTGCCTATACATCGCCAGACAGGCTTCCGCCTGATGCCGTTGTGCAAACAATCCGAACACCGTCGGCCCGGAGCCGGACATCAGCGCTCCGGCGGCACCACCGTGCAACAATGCCTCCTTGATGTGCCCGATGGATGGATATCGAGCCATGGTGACCGTCTCCAGATCATTGAACAGAGACAACGTCGCCGGGTCCGCCCGGTGTGGATAAAGGGGCACAACCTGCTCGGTAACACCTTGTTGCGAATTGGCTAGGTTACTTGCACCCACTTTATTTGTCAATGCAAAATTCTGATACACCCACCGGGTGGAAACCGGAAAGCCAGGATTGACCAGGAGAACGCTGTATTCTTGCAACGATTCCACCGGCCGGAGAACCTCACCGATTCCGGTGGCCATGGCAGCGGGGGTTGCAGCAAGAAAAAAGGGTACATCGGCGCCCAGTTGAAGCCCCCATTCGGCCAGTTCCCCAGACGAACAGCCGCAACCGAACAGGTCGTTCAAACCGTTCAATGTCGTCGCCGCGTCACTGCTGCCGCCTCCCAGGCCGGCGGCCACGGGGAGATTCTTGGTCCGTTCGATGGCGACGCCGCATTCTGGGCCGCGCCGACGACCGGCCGTCTTCTTAAGAAACAATTCAGCGGCCCGCCAGACGAGGTTATCGCCATCGGCGGGCACGGTGGAGCCGGTGCAATGGAGGTGCACACCGCTTGGGCAGGTGGACAGGGTCACCGTGTCGTACAGGGCGACCTTCTGCATGCGGGTTGCAAGGAGATGATAGCCATCCGGCCTTTTCCCGGTCACCCTGAGAGAAAGATTGATTTTCGCCGGCGCCTTGCGGGTCAACCGGTCCTGTCCTGCCGAGATCAACCCTGCACCCCTTTCTACAATAGTGTTGGTTCTGACGACATCATCATTCCGGCTTGCAGGCCCTGCCTGTCCGTTGTGGCCGGCCAACCTGGTCCGGCCACGCTGGTCAGGACAGCTTGACGAACCGGATCTTCAGTTCATAGAGGATGCGGGTCAGCAGTTCATTCTCGTCGTGGTCGAGGTTGCCCCTGGTCTTGTCGGCAAGCAGAATCAGCGTGTCGATGGTGTGCTTGGCCAGCTCGCGGTCCACCACCCGTTGGCCTGTTTCGGGATGCGGGAGTTCGCCCATGTGATAGAGAGCCGAGGTGTTCAGGGACAAAATAAACGAGGCAAAGGTCACCTCCGGCATGACGCATCGGCCGGAGGCATCTCTGACCCGGCCGTCCGGGCATTCGCCGCACTGTGTCGGAATGTCGCTCATCGCTTTTCACTCATCCGTTCAATTTCTTCTGACGCTCGACTTGTTGACGACGCGCACGTCCAACTGATCAATCATAGGGACAAAGCCATACACCCCGTGCGGCAACTTCGCACCCCTGGGGAACATCTGGTGTCCACCACGCCCCAAAGGTTGGGATTGGCGGGAATATACCGGCATTCCCGGACCGCCACAACGGGAAAGTGGGATTCCGTTGCCCTCCTGCGCCCGGTCCCGCCTCCGCGAAGCAATCAACGACGGTGTTCAGCTTCCCCTTGAAGATCCCCCGGCAAGGCGCTATATAGTTGAAGTTTCCGGCGCCGAAATTCGGCGGGAAACCAGCCCAGAGCCATCAAGGAGTCGTCCATGGAAGAAGTTCGCGTTCGCTTTCCCCCTAGCCCCACGGGATATCTGCACATCGGGGGCGCCAGGACAGCGTTGTTCAACTGGCTGTTTGCCAAGCAACACCACGGCAAGCTGATCCTGCGCATCGAGGACACCGACGAGGAGCGCTCAAGCCAGGCCTCCATCGACGGCATCATCGACGGGCTCACCTGGCTGGGGATCGATTGGGACGAGGGCCCCTACTTCCAGACCGACTTTGCCGTCGACCATGTCGCCGCCGCCGGCCGCCTCCTGGCCTCGGGCCATGCCTACAAATGCTTCTGCACCAAAGAGGAGCTGGAGAGGAAGCGGGAGATTGCCCTGGCCGAAAAAAAAGCCGAGGTCGGCTATGACGGCACCTGCCGACACTTGACCGCCGAGCAGGTGCGGGAAAAGGAAGCCCAGGGCCTTGCGGCCACCATCCGCTTCAAGGTCCCCAGACGACCTGGCAGCCTCTTCTACAACGACGAGGTCCTGGGCCGGATCGAGCGGGCCTACAGTGAGATCGAGGATTTCGTCATCGTTCGCTCCAACGGCAAGCCACTCTATCTGCTCTGCAATGTGGTTGATGACATCCGCGATCGTATCACCCATGTC
>JAUWAH010000137.1 GCA_030602145.1 Desulfobulbus sp. | reverse complement strand
GCAGAAAGGTCAGGGCCCGTTCAGTGGCTGCCAGAGGATCCTTGAGCTTGTCGGCGAGCAGCAGGTCGGTCCGCAGGGCGGCCACTATCTGTTCAAGGGTGAATTCGACCAGCAGGTTGGCCCCGGATTTCACCCCGGCGGGCACGGCGGCCACGATGGTGTCCAGGGCGCGCCGGGCGGCCAGTTGACGCACCTCGGCGGTCTTGCGGAGCGAGGGCCAGTCGCGGTGGAGGTATATGCAGAACCGGTGGTTGCCCCTGGCGACAAACGAGAGGCTGCCCTTGGCGCCGGCAAGCCCCCTGCCGTCACGACTCAGGCCATAGAGGAGCACGTTCAGGGTGTGCGGCGTGCAGCCGGCGTGTCCGGCGTCGAGCACCGCCTGGTTGACCTGCCTGAGATCCAGTTCCAGGGGGATGTTCACCTCCAGCTCGGGCGCCGCCTCGGCGAGCGTTTTGAGCAGATCGTTTTCCAGGGCGACGAGCTGCCGGAATTTTTTCTCCGAACTGTTCTGCACCTTGTAGCGGATGAAGGCGCTTAAGATCGTCGTTTTCTCCAGGAGTCCCTGCGCGGCCATGTCGTGCAGGGTGCGGATGACCCGTTGCGTTTCGGTCTCCGTCTCGAGGTCGCCCTGCATGGCGGCGAAGCTGCCCAGGCCGGCCAATTCGTCGGCGCTAAATGGCTGGTTGAGCCGGTTTCGCTCCATCAGGGCGCCCAACACGGCCAGCCACCGCTGCCTTTGCCGCTGGGAGAGGTCGAGGCCGGTGATTTTCTCCGCCGCCTCCTCAAGGCTCCTGACCGTCGGTCTTCCCTGAAAGACCTTGGTTTTGTTTTCATCGCGCCGCACATAGCCCGCCCGCTCCAGCCAGGCCAGGGCCGTGCGCACCCTGGTGTTGGCATCGGGCAGGTCCGGCTCGACCTCGACGACATCCAGGCGGACAAGATCGCCGGCGGTGAGGACAACCGTGTTCCCGCCTCGGGCCGCATAGCGGATGCCGCGGAGGAATTGGGATATTTCCCGCTGGCTGAGCATCGATCCGCAGCTGAGGCGAAACTGCCCTTCAATGTCCTGCTCGTTGAACATCAGGATGCATTCCGCCGCATGGCGGTCGCGCCCGGCCCGCCCGGCTTCTTGCAGGTAATTCTCCAGCGATCCCGGAATGTCGGCATGGATGACCAGCCGCACATCCTCCTTGTCGATCCCCATGCCAAAGGCGTTGGTGGCGCAGATGATCGGTGTCGCGCCGGAGGCGAAATTCTCCTGGATGCGTTTTTTGACCGACGGTTCCAGGCCGGCATGGAAGGCAAGGGCGTCGAACCCGTTTTCCTCAAGGAACTCCGCCAGCCGCTGGGTCTTTTTCCGGGTGGCGCAGTAGATGACCACGCTGCCGTTGCCCTCGTACCGGGTGCGGAGCAGCTCAAGGATCGCCTGCTGTTTCTCGTACCGATCGACCTCCAGGACTTCATACTGCAAATTGTCTCGCTCATGGCCGCCGGCGAATTGCACGACCCGCAGGCCGAGTTCACGCTGGATGATATCGACGATCTCGGTGCGGACATCTTTTTTGGCTGTGGCGGTGAAACACTGCACCGGCGGGATGGCGACCTGTTCGCGTTCGGCGAACTCGCGGATGAACCGGATGGCATACAGGTAGTCGGGCCGGAAATCGTGGCCCCATTTGGAGAGACAATGGGCCTCGTCGAACACCCAGGCCCCGATCTCCCGTTGATTGATGGTATTGGTGAAGGAGACGTTGCGCAGTTGCTCCGGGGAGACCAGCAGGATGCCGATATCACCCAGACGAACGCCCTCCATGACTTCGGCGCGCTCGGGCAGGGTCAGCATGCCATTGAGGGCGGCGGCGATTTTGGTGCCGGTGAAGCGGGAAAAGTTGTCGACCTGATCCTTCATCAGGGCCTGGAGGGGCGAGATGACGATGGTCAGCATGTTGCGGCGCTGATACCGCATCAGGGCCGGGAGGAGATAGCACAACGATTTGCCCGCACCGGTCGGCAGGGTCGCAAACAGCGAGGAACCCTGTGCCGCGGCCCGGACGATTTCTTCCTGCAGGCTGCCGCCGTCTTCGGTTTTCGGTTCGGGTCGAAATGAAGAAAACCCGTAATAATCGAGCAAAAACTGCTGGGGGTCGTGATGGGTCCGGCAGTATCGGCAATCGGGTCGGCGGCAGTTGTTCTCGCGGAGTTGGTGGAGGATGGCCGGAACCCGGGGAAATTGTTGGCGGACCCAGGGGGGCAGCACCGAGTTGCCGTCGGCCACCGACAGCCAGGCCGTCACATAGGCCAGGGGCGCCAGGGCTGTCCTGCCGTCTGCGAGCTGGAGCATGAAATGGTCGAGGGCTTGGGCACAGCAGTGCTTGCGGGCAAACCAGGAAAAGGTCTCCAAGACATCATCCCCGGTCAGCAGAGGGATGCCCATGCATCCCATGGCCTCGGCTGTTCCGGTCAGGTTGGTGTCGGCGGCGAGCAGGGCACGATACAGAAGCGCCAGGTCCGCGTTGGTCGCAAACTGCTGGGCCAGGGCCTCCCATTGCTCGGCGAACACCCGCCCGGCCAGCAGGGCGTCCTGGACCGGATCGTTGATGCTGTCGCGGACGATCTGATAATTTTTGATCAGCCGATGGTACGGGTTGGCCGGGAAGGCGAGGGGCGAGAGGAAGAGGGTGTCGATGGCCGGCTTGGCGAAGAGCGGCAGCGTCGGGGCGATGGGCTTTAATCGCGGCAGGTCGTGGTTGAGGATGTTGTGGCCGAGAACGAACCGGGCCGGTCGGGCGAAGTCGTCGAGTTCCTGGAGCAGGTTCCGGTCAACCGGCTGCCTGGCGGCGACCTGGAAGGTCCGTTCGCCGAACACCGCCCCGATCGCATAGATTTCGCCCCGTTCGTTGACCTCGATATCGACAAGGAGGCTCTGGTTGAGCAATTCCCGGCAGGAAAGAGGCATCAGTCAGCCGTGGTGGAATCGTAATAAATCGGAAAACGGTTTTTTTGTCATTTCGAGCGGAGCGAGAAATCTCCGGAATACTAGAGAGATTTCTCGTCGCTGCGCTCCTCGAAATGACAGTAATCCACTTTTTGCGAGACCGTCAACCGTGGTGCTGTTCACTTTTCCCTAAATCCGAGCCGGCGGGCCATGGAATTCACTCGTCCAGGGAGGCGACAAAGGTGGTGGCGTCGTCAAGCAGGCCGCGCACCAGGTCGACCGGGGCACCGGAACCCTGGATAAAACTCAAGGCGCGGAGCAGCAGGCCGACCTGATCCTGGTCGAGGATGTTCCGCGGCAGGGCCTCGGCATAAACCCAGACGCCGACCTCGGCCCGGTTGAGCGGCATGTCCCGGCCGGCCTTTTCCGCCGCGGCCCCAAGCAGGGCGGCGAACACCATCTCCAGGGCGCTGTCGAACAACTGCTGGTCGAAGAGCAGGTGCGCGGCGGTGAGCTTCTCCCTGGCCTGCCGCCGGAGCAGCGATTCGCCGGCTGCGGTGGCGGCGGCTGCGGCGTCATAATAACTGTGCGCCCCGGCCAGGGGTGAGCCGGCGCCGAGCCGCTGCAACCCCTTCAGCGCCAGCCGGTCGATGAGCGCCACCGGCACCTCGGCCGACAACTGTTCCGCCAGCCGGTCGGCTTCGGCATCGACCCGATCCAGCACCACCATCAGACCGCCCCCGGACCCGAAAATCCGCTCGATGCGCGGCCCGAAGGCCCGTTGCAGGGCCTCGATGCAGTGGCGGATGGCGCCGGTCATTGTTTCCTCGGCCTCCGGAGCCGCACCGGAGTCGGTGGGGACACCCGCTGCCGTCGCCGGCTCGACCGGGGCGACCTCGTCCTCCGCCGGTGGCAGCGGCTTGGCCTTCGGGCCGGCCAGATCCTCGACCAGGGTTTCGAGCAGTTTCTTGGAGACGCCGACCACATCCTCGCTGGCATCCTCACCGACCACGTTGTCGAACAGGTCCTGCTTGTTGCGCACCAGGGCAAACACCTGCTCCTCATAGGAGTCGGCGGCCACCATGGTGATGATCTGCACGGTGCGGGTCTGGCCGAGGCGATGAATGCGGCCGTTGCGCTGTTCGAGCACCGCCGGGTTCCAGGGCACGTCGAGGTTGATCAGCACCGCGCCGCTTTGCAGGTTGAGGCCGACACCGCCGGCATCGGTGGAGATGAACACCTGGATGGAATCGTCGTCCCGGAACCGGTCCATCAACTCGCCCCGTTTGGCGGTCGGCACCCCGCCATGCAGGCGGACGCATCCCAGCCCCATCCGTTTGAGGCGCGTTTCGACCATCCGGGTCATCTGCTCCCACTGGGAAAAGACCACCGCCTTCAGCCCCGACTGCCCGCAGATCTCGTTGAGGATGTCGGCCAATTCGTCGAGCTTCGGGGCGCCCTGAGTCTCCTTGTCGACCAGGCCGGCGGCGTTGCAGGCCATCCGCGCCTGCTGCAGGGCGGCGAGCAGACGGTTCTGCTCGCTGGGGGTCAGCGGCCGGGTGCGGGCAATCTGCGCCAGGCGGCCGGCGGCGGCCATGGCGGCATCGTGCAACTCCCACTGCTTGGCGGTCATGGCCACGTCGAGCCGCTGGACGATCTTGTCGGGAAGCTGGTCCCGTACCAGCCTGCGGTCGCGGCGCAGCATCACCGGCGCCAACCGCTGGCGCAGCAGGGAGAGGTTGCGATAGCCGAGCACTTTGCCGCGCTCGTCGGTGACATGAAAATCGACCAGATAGCGCCACAGCGGCCCGAGCACCTTGGGATCCACCACCTGCATCAGACTGTAGAGATCCTCCAGGCGGTTTTCCAGCGGTGTGCCCGAGAGCACGAACACGTAGCGGCTGGGGATGCGCTTGACGCTTGCGGCGATCTTGGTGCGCCAGTTCTTGATCCGCTGGGCCTCGTCCATGATGATTAGGTCCGGACGGAGATGTTCGTTGATCACCGACAGATCGCGGAGGATCAGCTCGTAATTGATGATGAAGAAGCCAGCCTCGCGGCGATACTGGACACCGCGCTCCTGGGCCGGCCCCTGGATGATCTGGGTTTCCTGGCCGGTGAACCGTTCGATCTCCCGGGCCCACTGATGCTTGAGCGATGCCGGGCAGATGATCAGTGTCTTCCGCACCCCTTCATGCTCGCGCAGCCAGGCGGCGGCACCGATCGCCTGCAGGGTCTTGCCCAGGCCCATGTCGTCGGCCAGCAGCGCCCGGCCGGTCCCGGCCAGGAAGGCGACTCCCTCGATCTGATAGGGGTAGAGCTTGGCCCGCAACCCCGGCAGGCGGCCATGGGTGGCGAGAATCTGGCTGCGGATCTTCTCGGCCCGCAGTCGATGGGCTGCTTTCGCCGCCAAGTGGTGGGCGAAATCGAGGGCATCGTCGCCCAGGTGGAGATCGGTCCGGTTCTCGACCAGTTCGACCAGGCGGAAAAAATCATCCGGCAAGCGGCCGGTGAAGCGGCCGGCAGCATCGAAATACGAGGCCAGCAGCCCCGCCAATTCAGGCGGCAGCGAAGCGCAGCGGTGGAGACGGACCTGGGGGGCATCGTCCACCTCCCAGGCCAGCCGCACATAGGAGATCGGTGCCGGCTGCTCCTTGATCTTCCCGTAGTCCTTGCGCTTGGCGATCTTGTGAAGCACCGCCTCGATATGCTTGCAGGTGCCGAGCTGGTTGACCTGGAAATCCGGACAGGTGCAGAGATTGGCCCGCTGTTGCAGGCTGCGGATGGTGACCCGATAGCGCTGGGGAAAATGGCTCTCCGACCCGATGGACTCGGCCTGCCACTGGCCGAACCAGGGGGTGCCATTGAGATGCTCGACCGCCACCTCGCTTCGGCCGCGCTTGGCTCGGTCCCTGATGGCGGTGTCGGCGGCGGAAAAGAGCTGCCCGGTCGCTTCCTTCTGCTCGGCATAGGCATAGAGCGCGGCCACCATGTGACGGCAGACCATGGTGCCATCTTCGCAGTCGCAGGCCAGTACAAGCCCCTCATCCGTGGCCGACAGGTCGACCATGCAGGGAAAGTCCAGGGTATCGTCCTCGACCTGTGCCTGGAGCCATCCCTGATCCTGATCCACGCTGATGACCCGGTGTTCCTTGAACGAACGCAACCCCTCGCCGACCACCCCGGCGGAGGCCACCGCCGCCAATCCTTCGCGATCAAAGAAAAACGGGTCTTCATGCTGGGGGGCAACTGAGCACTGCATCGGATCACTCCTTGGGTTTCAGGTTGGTGTCAGTGTGATGGAGAAAGAGCATGCGCCAACTGCGCTCGGCCTTTCTCGGTGAATCGGTATTGCTGTAGGCGGCTTGGTGGGCTTGTCGGGGATGGTCATCTCGATCAGGCCGTCGGCCAGGGCCGGTTTGAGAGAGCATTCGCGGAAGGATTTTCGGTCCGAAAGCCCAGTGCGGCTTGCAATCATATATAACACGGGGAGGGAATGGTCGGGTAGACCCGGTAGATGTGATGGAATACCTCGTCCGTCTTGGCCTGCACATCCTCTTCCGTATACAATACTTCCGGCAGGCCGGTGGTATCGCTGTACAGGAAATTATGTATAGTGGGTATGCAGTTTGCTCAACCACGCACCACAGGTTGTGGTTGTCCACCAATCAAAATTTTACGGGGAGCAGGGGCGCAATCTACAGCCTGTTCCATCAACCGATAGAACAATAACCCTCGGGTCTTCGAGTTACGTC
>JAUWAH010000406.1 GCA_030602145.1 Desulfobulbus sp. | reverse complement strand
CCCCAGCCGGACGGCCAGAAGGAAGTCGACTTCAAAACCCATCTGAACCCCGACTCCCTGCAGGTCCTGCAGAACTGCCTGGTGGAGCCATCCCTGGCGCAGGCCGGTCCGGAAAGCCGCTTCCAGTTCGAACGCCAGGGCTATTTCTGTCTCGATGCGGAGGCCGGCAGCCCGGGCAGGCCCGTCTTCAACCGGATCGTCACCCTGCGCGACAGTTGGGCCAAGCACAGCGAATCATCGGAGTGACCCCACCATGGCAATCATCAACCTGCGCAAAATGGCCATCAATCAAAGCGGCACCATCGTCGCCGTCAAGGCAGGCGGCGAACTCGGCCGCCGCATCCGCGAAATGGGCCTGGTGCCGGGCACCATAATCACGGTCCAGCAGCGGGCCCCCCTCAACGATCCGGTGGCGCTCAGGGTCATGGACTCCACCCTGACCCTGCGCAACAACGAAGCCGATTTCATCGAGGTGGAAGTCTCTCCCTGATGGCGCCCCTGCTCCGGGACGGTTCCGGTTGCCCAGGGAACCCCCGGGGAATCAATCCCCCCAACTCGACTGTACAACCGGACCGTTCACGCCCGCTTGCCCAGTCGCCCCTCCTCGTCTGAGGAAAAAATCATCGCAACCGGTCTCCTCCTCTTGGCAAAGCAGTTGACAGTGGTCATTGTTTGGGGTACCTAATTAAGACATATTCCCCTCGGGCCTTTCGGGTTTCCGGATAGAAGCCGAAATCCTTGGTCCGCGGTTTGCTCAACCTGTTTATTCGCCATCGGGTCTCCTGCACGCCATGATTGAGGATCAACCAGAAACCTCCTGCCGATTGCTTCGTGACATTCAGGCGCTGTGCCGCCGCAGGCGGCGTTGCGGTCAGCGGCAGAGCCAAGCGGCCACCCCCTTGCCCGAATCCTGCTGCAACAGCCGCATGCGGGTTTGCGCCGTCACCGGCGACCGTAAGACCTGTGCCCGGATGGCCAACCTGGGGGTTCTGCCCGGTTCCGAACTGGAACTGCTCTGCAAGGGGGGCGGCCAGCAGTGCATGATCAAGATCAACGGCGGCACCATCAGCCTGGACGCCTCGACCGCCGCCACCATACTGGTGGCCCCGGCCTGAGGCATCCCGAGGGCAAACATCACGAAATACCGGATCGAACCGGCGGGTTGAAACGAGCCACAAACACCGCTTTTCCAGAGGACGCAAACCATGCAGCACTTCGTGGTCATCGCAGCAATTCTCGTCGCCGCGCTGTTCATCGGCTGGCGCCTATGGTGTATCTGGCGCCATCCCGACACCACCTCCTGCGGTTGCGGCTGTTCCGGCTGCGGCAGCCCGGACCGCTGTCCGGACCCCAACGGCCGGCAATCCGCCGACAAACCATGAACGGGCTGGCTCCGCCGACCTGACCCAGCCATCCCGAACCGATCGTGATCTACCTGCCACTTCCCCTGTCCCGCCGCTTCGTTCACCTCTGATTTTCCCTAACCGCCATGGAACACGTGCTCACCGTCGCCCTGGCCGGCAATCCCAATGCCGGCAAAACCACCCTGTTCAACCACCTGACTGGCGCCCGCCAGCATGTGGGCAACTATCCCGGCATCACGGTGGAACAGAAGGAGGGGTGCTGCCTGCATCAAGGGCGAGGTCTGCGGGTGGTCGACCTGCCCGGCACCTATTCGCTGACCGCCTATTCGGTCGAGGAACTGGTCGCCCGCGATTTCCTCATCAACGACAAACCCGATGTGGTGGTCGATGTGGTCGACGCCTCCAACCTGGAGCGCAACCTCTACCTCAGTTGCCAGTTCCTGGAACTCGGCGTGCCGCTGGTGATCGCCCTCAACATGATCGATGCGGCCGAAAAACGGGGGATTACCATCGACGCCGACGAACTGGGATCACGCCTCGGGGTGCCGGTGATTCCGATCATCGCGCGGAGCGGCAAGGGTGTTGACCGGCTTTTGGACGCCGTTTTCGAGGTGGCCGCCAGCGAAAGCCGGCCGAAGCCGGCCTTCCTCCGCTACGGTTCCGACATCGACCAGGCTTTGGCCGACATGGGGCCGGACATCGCTGCCTGCACCAACCTGACCGGTATTTATCCCGACCGCTGGCTCGGGGTCAAGCTCCTGGAAAATGACGAGCAGATCGTCGGCAAAACCCTGGCCACCTATCCGGAGACGGGCAGAAAGCTGATTGCCCGTTGCGAGGCGGTGGGCCAGCATCTCCAGCAGACCATCGGTGTCTTCCCGGAGGCGGTGATTGCCGACCATCGCTACGGCTATATCAAGTCGATCATCCACCAGGGGGTGATCACCCGCAAATTCGTCGCCGACCGGCTCTACACCTCCGACAAGATCGACAAAATCGTCACCCACCGCATCCTCGGGCCGCTGATCATGGCCGGGGTGCTGTTCAGTCTCTACACCTTCACCTTCAGCTACAGCACCGTCCCGGTTGAATGGCTGTCGCAGTTGTTCGCCCTGATCAACAAGGGGGTCGACAACATGCTGCCCGACGGCCCGCTCAAATCGATGCTCATCTCGGGCGTGGTCGACGGGGTCGGCGGCGTGCTGGGCTTCGTGCCGATCATCATGTTCATGTTCTTCGGCATCGCCGTGCTTGAGGATTCCGGCTACCTGGCCCGGGTGGCCTTCATGATGGACCGCATCTTCCACTTTTTCGGCCTGCACGGCTCCTCGGTGATGCCCTTTATCATCTCCGGCGGCATCGCAGGCGGTTGTGCCGTTCCCGGGGTCATGGCCACCCGCACCCTCCGATCGCCGAAGGAGCGGCTGGCCACGCTCCTGACCGTTCCCTTCATGAACTGCGGCGCCAAGCTGCCGGTGCTGACCCTGCTGATCGGCGCCTTTTTTTCCGCCCACCACGCTTGGTACATGTTCCTCTCCACCCTGGCCGCCTGGATTGTCGCCCTGTGCGCCGCCAAATTCCTGCGCATGACCGTGCTCAGGGGTGCCTCGACCCCCTTTGTCATGGAACTGCCCCCCTATCGTTTTCCCACCGTGAAAGGATTGCTCATCCATACCTGGGAACGAACCTGGCAGTACATCAAGAAGGCTGGCACGGTGATCCTCGGCATCTCGATCCTGATCTG
>JAUWAH010000168.1 GCA_030602145.1 Desulfobulbus sp. | reverse complement strand
GCCGCTGCCGTCGCCGGCGATCTGCGGCCATTCGTCGAGCGATGGCGGGGTGAAGACCGCCGGCCCGGAGCCGTCCAGGGTAAAGTGGGTGTGCCGGGCCGCGGCGCAGTTGGGGATCATGGCCACCGGCAGGGAGGCGGCATGGGTCGGGTAGTCGAGGATCTTCACGTCGAGCACCGTGGTCAGGCCGCCGAGTCCCTGGGCACCGATGCCCAGGGCGTTCACCTCGTCGAAGATCTGCAGGCGCAGTTCCTCGAGCCGGTTGGCCGGCCCCCGGGCGCGCAACTCGTCGATGTCGATCGGGTCCATCAGTGACTGCTTGGCCAGACACATGGCCTTGTCGATGGTGCCGCCGATGCCGATGCCGAGGATGCCGGGCGGGCACCAGCCGGCACCCATGGCTGGTACCGTTTTCTTGACCCAGTCGACGATCGAGTCGGCCGGGGTGAGCATGGCCATCTTGCTCTTGTTCTCCGAGCCGCCGCCTTTGGCGGCGATCTGCACCTCGACGGCATCTCCCGGCACCATCTCCACATGGACCACCGCCGGGGCGTTGGTCTTGGTATTGATGCGGCTGCCGGCCGGATCGGCGACGATCGATTTGCGCAGCGGATTGCTCGGGTCGCCATAGGCCCGGGTGACGCCTTCGTCGACCAGCTGCTGAATGGTCAGGTTTCCGTCGAAGCGGCAATTCATGCCGAGCTTGACGAACACCGTGACGATGCCGGTATCCTGGCAGATGGGGCGCTTGCCAAGGGCGCACATGCGCGAGTTGATCAGGATCTGGCCGATGGCGTCGCGGGCGGCGCCGCTTTTTTCCCGCTCGTAGGCCTTGGTCATGGCCCGAACGAAATCAACCGGGTGATAGTAGCTGATATACTGCAGGCTGTCGGCGATGGAGGTGATGAAATCTTCTGCTTTGATGGGTGCCATGACTACTCCTTGTGGGTATGGATGGTCTGGGTTCGCTCTGACAAAACCATACGTCCGGCCATCTTTGCGGCGCGGACGTGAAATCGGACCGGGGTATCGGGCGTGGCGCCGAGCGCTTGGCTGTCGCCGCTCTCTGGCCGCTGGCCGCTTTCCAACTGAGGCTACTCCGTCGGCTGCGGGCGGGGCAGGGTGCGCGGCCGCAGGCCGGTGCGGATCAGCTTGTCGTCCTCGTGATAGCCGGATGGCGCGGTGGTGTTGGGCATCAGGATGCCGCGCCGGCCGATGATGGTTCCCGGGTTGGTGACCGAGTTGCAACCGGTCTGGGCCCGGTCGCCGAGGATGGCGCCGAGCTTGCGCAGGGTGGTGTCGACCAGTTCACCGTCCACGGCGATTTTGACGGTCTCTGCGGCGAACTTGAGGTTGGCGAATTTGGTGCCGGCCCCGAGATTGGTATCGTTGCCCAGAATCGAGTCGCCCAGGTAGGCGAAATGCCCGGCCTTGGCGTCGTCGAGGAAGATCGAGTGCTTGACTTCGGTGGCGTGGCCGACGACGCAGCGCTCTCCCACCAGGCAATAGCCGCGCAGGTAGGCGCCTTGCCGGACTTCGGTGCGGGCGCCGATGATGGCCGGCGCCTTGATGGTGGCCCCGCCTTCGACCAGACAACCGGGGCCGAGCACGATCCGCTCACCGAGCAGGATGGCTCCGGCCATGATCAGGGCCGCCCCTTCGAGCGCCTTCCCCTGGTGGCTGACCCGGAGTTTTCCCTGGTTCACATCGCCCCATTCGATGTCCAGCGAGGCCGCCGGCAGGATGCGGCCGTCGTGCCACACCAGCGGCTGGGCCACCGGAATGCCACCGGTCACTTCGGCCGGCAGCGGCGCCGGGTAGGGGTAGCTGTCCATGTAGGCGCGCAGCCGCTGCAAGGCGGTCCAGACCGGCTGGTCGGCGCTGAACAGGGCGGCGTGGGCGAACGCCTGGTAATCGAAGAGGGATGGGGCGGTCAGCATGGGGGTTCCTCTCAGCGGCAATCGATGGTGGCCTGATCGAACAAACTGCTACTATTGTAAAAAAGGAAGATTAGTTCAAGAATTTTTCCGGCAGACGGTGCCGACCGGTGGAACCGTCTTGACTTCAGAATTTTCAATGTTTAGCTTGTGCTCGGTTTATCAAGGGCGTCATCCCGGCGCCCGTCGTCACATTTTCGTTTCCGGCGCCTGATAGGGCCGCCCGGTTTTTCACAGATATGCGTATGGCCGTCGGCGAGACGGCTGTGGAGGTAGGCGTGGAGTTCAACGATTCGCTCAGTATCGGCATGGATGATCTGTCTCGCAACGACGATCTGCAGATCCCCGACGAACTGCCCATGATGGCGGTTCGGGATGTGGTGGTTTTCAATTACATGATCATCCCGCTGTTCGTCGGTCGGCCCGGCTCCGTCGAGGCCGTCAACGAGGCGCTCAACGGCGACAAACTGCTGATGCTGGTCACCCAGCGCGACGCCACCAAGGACGACCCCAGCCCCGACGATCTTTATTCGGTGGGCATGGTGTGCATGATCATGCGGACCCTGAAGCTGCCGGACGGCCGCCTCAAGGTGTTGGTCCAGGCCATGGCCAAGGCGCGGATCAAGAAATATCTGCGCACCGAACCGAGCTACCGGGTGTCCGTCGCCGTGGTCGAGGACAAGGAGCCGGGCGAGATCACCATCGAAGTCGAGGCCCTGATGCGCACCGTGCGCGAACAGACGGAGAAGATCATGTCCCTGCGCGGCATCCTCTCCGCCGATCTGATGATGATCATCAACAACATCGAGGACCCCGGCCGCCTCGCCGACCTGATCGGCTCCAACCTGCGCTTGAAGATCCCCGAGTCCCAGTCGATCCTCGAAGAGGTCAATCCGGTCAAGCGGCTGCGTTTGGTCAACAGCCTGCTCAGCAAGGAGCTGGAGGTCTCCACCGTCCAGGCCAAGATCCAGAACGAGGCCAAGGAGGAGATGAGCAAGTCGCAGCGCGAGTATATCTTGCGCGAGCAGTTGCACGCCCTGCAGAAAGAGCTGGGTGACAGTGACGAGCGGACCCAGGAGATCGAGGAGCTGGAGCACAAGATCCGCAAAATGAAGATGCCCAAGGCGGTGCGCAAGGAGGCCTTGAAGCAGCTCAGCCGCATGGAGATGATGCACCCCGACTCCTCGGAGGCCACCATCATCCGCACCTACATCGACTGGATCCTCGACGTTCCTTGGAAAAAGGGGACCAAGGACCAACTCGACCTGCTGGTCGCCAAGCAGGTCCTGGACGAGGATCACTACGGCCTGGAGCGGGTCAAGGAGCGGATTCTCGAGTTTCTGGCGGTACGCAAGCTCAACGACAGCACCAAGGGCCCGATCCTCTGCTTCGTCGGCCCGCCCGGCGTCGGCAAGACCTCACTCGGCCAGTCCATCGCCCGGGCCCTGGGGCGCAAGTTCCACCGCATGTCGCTGGGCGGCATGAAGGACGAGGCGGAGATCCGCGGCCACCGGCGCACCTACATCGGCGCCATGCCCGGCCGGATCATTCAGGGTCTCAAGGCGGTCAAGTCCAACAACCCGGTCTTCATGATGGACGAGATCGACAAGGTCGGCGCCGACTATCGCGGCGATCCTTCTTCGGCCCTGCTCGAGGTGCTCGATCCGGAACAGAACGTGGAGTTCTCCGATCACTACCTGAACATGCCGTTTGATCTGTCGCGGGTGATGTTCATCACCACCGCCAACATGACCGACACCATCCCCGGTCCGCTGCTCGACCGGATGGAGGTGATCCGGCTGTCCGGCTACACCCTCGAGGAAAAGCTGGTGATCGCCAACCGCTATCTGCTGCCGCGCCAGATCAAGGAAAACGGGATCAAGAAGAGCCAGATCAAGTTCAACCAGGAGACCGTCACCCGGATCATCACCCACTACACCAGCGAGGCCGGGCTGCGCAACCTGGAGCGGGAGATCGGCAAGATCTGCCGCAAGGTGGCGCGCAAGATCGCCGAGGGCGGCAAAGGCCCGTACAGCATCTCGCTGCGCAACCTGGACAGTTATCTCGGGCCGCCCAAGAACATCCCGGAATCGGAGATGGAGACCATCGATCAGCCCGGCCTGGTCACCGGCCTGGCCTGGACCGAGGTGGGCGGCGAAATCCTGCATATCGAGGTCAACCTGATGCCCGGCAAGGGCAAGTTGATCCTCACCGGGCAGTTGGGCGAGGTGATGAAGGAATCGGCCCAGGCGGCACTCACTTACTGTCGTAGCTGCACGGAAGATCTGGGTGTGGAGGCGGAGTATTTCGATAAGACCGACATCCACGTCCACGTCCCGGCCGGCGCCATCCCCAAGGACGGCCCGTCTGCCGGCATCACCATCGCCACCGCGCTCTATTCGGCCATCTCCGGAAAAAAGGTCAACAAGCAGCTGGCCATGACCGGCGAGGTGACGCTACGCGGTCGGGTCCTGCCCATCGGCGGCCTCAAGGAAAAGGCGCTGGCGGCGCTGCGGGCCAATATCCCGACGGTCATCATCCCGGCGCTCAACGAAAAAGAGTTGGTGGAGATTCCGGAGGACATCCGCAAGAAGATGACCGTCCATCCGGTCAAGGACATGAGCGAGGTCATCGAGCTTGCCTTCTCCCGGTCCGCCAAGAGCAAGCGCCGCGGGTAGAAGTCCCGTGCCGGGCCGGTGCAGCCGCCCCGCCGCCGGGCTCGGTGGTCATCCGGAGCGGCCATGATCAAGCGTATCGTCATCACCCTGCTGGGCCTCCTGCTGCTGACGGCAGTGGGCCTGGCCGGCTGGCTGTTTGCCTATACGCTGCGCCCCGGCCCGCCGAGCACCGAGCCGACGGCGGTGGTATTCATCGAACGCGGCTCTTCGGTCGCCGAGATCGGCCGCAGTCTGGCCGCTGCCGGTCTGGTACACGAGGATCGGCGCTTTCTGGTGGTAACCCGGTTGTCGGGACTGGCGTCCCGCCTGCCGGCCGGCGAGTTCGTCCTGCCCACCGGGCTGCGCCCCCTTGAGCTGATCCGTGCCCTGGTGGCCGCCTCTCCCCTTGAACACCAGATCACCATCCCGGAAGGATTCAATCTGGCGGAGATCGCCGCACTGTTTGCCGATGCCGGCTGGGTCGATCGCGATCGGTTTCTGGCGCTTGCCCGAGATCCGGTCCTGGCCGCCGCCTTCGGCCTGGGCGACGTCGCCAGTCTGGAAGGCTACCTGTTTCCCGACAGTTACCGGCTGACCCGTCCGGCCCCCGATGAGCGGGTCCTGCTGGAGCGATTGGTGACCCGTTCTCTGAAGGTCTGGGAAAAATTGACCGCAGAACACGACCTGCCGCCCACCCTTGATCGTCACCAGGTCTTCACCCTGGCCGCCATTGTCGAGAAGGAAGCCGCCCGGGCCGAGGAACGGTCCCTGATTGCCGGTGTTTTTCTCAACCGGCTGGAGCGGGGCATGCGCCTCCAGTCCGACCCGACCGTCATCTACGGCCTGCCGGATTTCAGCGGCCGCCTGACCCGCTCCGACCTGCAGACCCCGACCCCCTACAACACCTACGTCATCGCCGGACTGCCCCCGGGACCCATCTGCAGCCCCGGCGAGGCCTCACTGCGGGCGGTGTTGCAGCCGGCCGCCACCGACTATCTCTATTTTGTCGCCAAAAACGACGGCACCCACCATTTCTCCACGAATCTCCGTGAACACAACCGGGCGGTGCAGCAGTACCAGCGGGGCAGTCAATAATATCTTCCGCCTTTTAGGGCTTATAAGACTTCCGATTTCGGAGCCGAGGTGAGGCGGTTCGATATAACCATCAGAAAGGCTGCAACTTTCCCCCGAGTCTGCTATGGTTCTGCTGCGAAACAGATGCAAAACCACATTCATGATTCCTGGCTTTGTCGGGGGATGCGACCGTATGAAAATCGCGTTGATTCAACTCAATCCGGTGATCGGTTCCTTTGCCG
>JAUWAH010000305.1 GCA_030602145.1 Desulfobulbus sp. | reverse complement strand
GGCGTTGGCAAAGGCCTTAAGGCGAAGCGGGATGCCCTTGGTGTAGTCGAGGCGGTCAACTCCGAGGATCAGCTGGCGTTCGGCCAGGTTGGCATGGACGATCCAGGCCTGATCCTGGACCTCCCGGGAGGCGGAATGCTCGGCGAACTGCTTGTAATCGATGCTGATCGGGAAGGTGCCCACCAGGATCTCCCGGTCCGGGGTGAGGCAGCGGCTGACATGACCATGACCGACCACCCGTGACCTGGGCATGAGCATGCGGACGCAGTCCATGAAATTGCGGCGGTCGCGCGCCGTCTGGAAGCCGACCAGGTCATACTGAAGCAGGGCGTCCAGGATCTGGAAGCGCCAGGGCAGGCGCACGAAGCCATCGAGGGGTGGGAAGGGGATGTGGAGAAAAAAGCCGGTGTGTCGACTGACCCCCATTTTTTTCAGTGAAGCCGCCACCAGGATCAACTGATAATCGTGAACCCAGACATAATCCTCGTCCTCGGAAGTGTGGGCGGCAACGACCTGGGCAAATTTGTCGTTGACCTGTTCGTAGACCTTCCAGTAAGCGGGGTCGAAATTGCAGCGTGAAGGCAGATCGTGAAACAGGGGCCAGAGGATCTCGTTGGAGAACCCGAAATAATATTTTTGGATTTCCTCTTCGCTGAGTTCCACCGGTTTGAGATCATAGCCGGTTTGACGGGAACCCCGGTCGAGCAGTTCCTGGAGTGCGGTTTCTTCGAGCGCCCCCTGCAGGCTGGAGCCGAGCCAGCCGATCCATTGGCCGCCGCGGTCGCGCAACACCGGTCCCAAAGCGGTCACTAGGCCGCCCGAACCGGAGGTGATTGTCCAATTGCCCTCCTGGTCTTTGCCGACCACGATGGCCAGACGATTGGAGACCACGGTCAGTCGGGTCGTTTCCATACTGTGTACCTCCTGTCGTGAGCGGTGACGGCGACCGGGTTTCGGGCGATATGGCGACGGTCACCTCCATGGCGACGGCTACCGCAGATCCGGTCAGCGAGTATGCAGGGTGAGCGAAACGATTTCCACTGCCGCGGTTCGCTGCCGTCACCGCCTTGTTCCAGTTGATTTCAAAGTGCAAGGTGGTCCCGCAGTTGCCCGGAGTTCGGCTCTTTAACCGCACACGAGCCTCTGTCGGCCTGAATGCAGTGTCGTGGCTTCCGATCACGGTCACCGTTGGGTATTCAGCAGTGGCATCACCTCGTTCACGGGACGACAACGCCGAAAAACGTGATGGCGTTCAGGGGCGCCATCGTCATCAAGACCGGGAAGCAGTCAGCCTGCCAGGCGCACCTGCCTCCAGGGATTGGGTCTCTGGATGAGTTCGGCCAAGCTGACCGCTTGCTTGATCATGGTCTCGCTCCTTGCCACGGGCGGGACGGTGGGACATTCGGTGGGGCGTGACTGAAGCGACCACGGCCCCCGTTCTGGAGGCCATCGGTCGCCATTATTGGACTTTCTCGTTTTTCGACAGTGATTGAAGGATCTTGTACACGGTTGACCGGCCAATATTCATCTGTCGGGCAATGGTGGCAGCCCCGAATCCCTGAATCCGCAACGTCTGCACCTTGTCTCGGTCGACGCTTGGCTTGCGGCCGAACTTGACGCCCTTTTCCTTGGCCTCCAGGCGTCCCTCACTCGTTCTTTCCTGGATGCGCTGACGCTCGGCCCGATCAACCGCCGAGAGAACCGAGACGATCACCTTGGCGGAGCCCCCTTCGGTGCTGAGGTCGTCATCAAGGAAGCGGAGGACGACTCCCCGAGCGTCGAAGGCGGAGATCAACTCGATCAATTCGCCAATGGTGCGGCCCAGGCGATCGAGCTTGGTGATGACCACCGTGTCGCCTTGATGGGTGGCAGCCTGTAGCCGGCACAGCCCGTCTCGGCCGGCATGGCTATTGGTGCCCAGATCGATAAAAATGCGGCCGGGGTCCGCCCCCGCACTTTCCAGGGTCGCAACCTGGGCGTCAAGCGACTGTTGGCAGGGTGAGGTGCGGGCGTAACCGAAGATACTCATGGTTCTGGCAGGGGCCCGGATCGGATGGTCAAGGTGACGACGTTGTGTCCACGATGTAATGATTTGATGGACAACATACGACAGAATGGGGCCGGTGTCTATAAATTTATAAATTAAGAGACGAAGCCAGTGACGGTTCTGACCTGTTTTCGTATGGGTGCACGGTTTGCATCGGCAGCAAGCAGCGGGGCAACGGCGCAGGTGCGCAAAATTGGTGCGCTGGTTCAGGGGGCGATCGGCAAGCCAATCAGGGTGCAGATCTTCATGGTTGTCGGCAGGCCAGGTTGCACAGGTTGATCAGAGGGTACGAGTTATCGGCGCCCCCTGCGACTTCGGCCCTTGAGACGTAAGAAAACACCATCCTCCAGAAAAACGGCCACTGAACGGTGGGCCACTCCCTCGGCACTGCTTGCAGGCCGGCAACGATAGACGACGGGATCGGCAACCCCATGCCTGTTTATAATGCACCACCCTTGCCAGTCAAAATCCGCTGCAGGGTCTTTTTTAACTGGGAGAAACGATAGGGTTTTTCCATGACATCGCTGAAGCCGTATCGTTGATATTCCCGCATGATCGAGTTGTTGATATAACCGCTGGACACGATCACCTTGGCCTGGGGATCGAGAACCAGCAGCTTTTCCATCGCCTCCCTGCCGCCCATGCCATCGGCGATGATCAGGTCCATGATGACCGCATCGAAGGGAGCGCCCGCCTGCTTCGCCGCCATGTACTTGGCAAGCGCTCCCTCCCCTTCAAATGCTGTCTCTGAGGTATACCCCAATTGTTGCAGCATGGTTCCGAGAAGGTTGCAGATCAGTTCATCGTCATCCATTATCAATATTTTTCCTTTGCCGTTGTTCAGCTCGTTCTCGACGGTTTCATCCGGGACGGAAGGCGCGGAAGCCGGAAGGTAGAGGGTGAACGTCGTGCCTTCCCCTGGTGACGAAGCCACCGCGAGATAGCCGTCGTTCCTGGCAATGGATGAATATGCCCATGCCAGACCGGGTCTACCGCCTCGCTCCTGACTGGTGAGGGTGGGGTCGAACAATCTGGCGACATCCTCCTCCGGTATGACTTTATTCTTAACCTTGACCTTTACTTGCAGGTAATTGCCGCTTTCCAGCGGTAGCGGACCGTCCGGGCCGATAACCATGTTCTCGCAACGTATCCGAATGACGCTTTTCTCCGGTATCGCCTCGCTGGCATACGCCAAAATACTGGCCAGCGCCTGTCCGATCTGGCCCACATCGGCCTCGATCCGCCAGAGGTCGCTGGCCAACTCGCAGGTGTAGGTGGAATTGGTCCTGCTCAGGGTCAAGCGGCAATAGGTGTCAATGAGATTCGCCACGGAGAAAGAATGTTTGTCAGGAAGACTGTCCGTGGCGAAGGCAATAAATCCCTGCATCAATTTTTTGGCTTTCAGCACCGAAGATTCAACCGCCGTCATCCGGTCATGAGCTGCATGTGTTGGCGGCAACTGCTCTTTGACCACCGAGACGTTGCCCATGATCGCCATCAGAATATTGTTGAATTCATGGACGATACCTCCGGCCAACAGCGCCAGGGACTCAAGCTTCTCGGCTCTGGGCAACTCGTTCTCCATGTGTTTCTGCCGGGTAATGTCCTCGTAGGAACCGAGGATGCCGATGATTTGACCGCTGGCATCGCGCAGAGGCACCTTGGAGGTCGACAGCCACCGTTGTCGACCGTCCGGTGCGGTCTGGATTTCCTCGTAGCGCAGTTTGGGTTCGCCCGAATTGATGACTGTGAAATCGTCGCGACGATAGATTTCGGCCTGCTCCCGCCACCCCATGCTGTAGTCATCCAATCCGATGATTTCTTCGGGCGTTTCATACCCTGCATCCCTGGCAAAGAGCATGTTGCACCCAAGGTAGGTGGATTGGATATCCTTCCAGAACAGACGGACAGGAATAGTGTCAACGACCAGCTTCAGGAGGTTCTTAGCCTCCTGGGCGCCGCGTTCGCTTTGTCGAAGCGCCTCCTCGTTGAGCTTGCGTTCGGTCATGTCGTTGATGACCACCTGGACTTCATGATCCTGGCCGGTTTTCTGCATGGTGGAGATCAGTTGCGTCCAGAAAATCGAGCCGTTATCCTTGCGCATGCGAAGTTCACATGACAATGGACCGGAACCGTAGC
>JAUWAH010000473.1 GCA_030602145.1 Desulfobulbus sp. | reverse complement strand
TGATCAGGTTGGTGCCGAACTGGGTGAACTCGGCCAGCACAAAGCGTTGCAACCCCTCGCCCATGGAGGTGAGCAGGATGACCGCGCCGATACCCACGGCGATGCCCAGGCCGGTGAGCAGGGAGTGGAGCCGCTTGGCCCGGATGGAGGTGGTGACGAACTGGATCTGGTCGCGGAGGTCCATGGTTCCGGTTGTTGCGGCTCGGGCGGTCAGCGGCGGGCCAGGGCCTGGATCGGGTCGAGCCGCGCCGCTCGCCGGGCTGGTGCCAGCGAAAAGACCAGGCCGGTGGCCAGCGCCGTCCCCAGGGCGGCACCGATGGCCCAGGGCGGCGGGGTGGCGTTGAGGGCGGGGTAGAACTGGACGGTGATCCAGGAGCCGGCGACGCCGACCGCCAGGCCGATCAGGCCGCCGAGGGCCGAGAGCAGCAGGGCCTCGGTGACGATCAGGACCATGATCTGCATCTGGCCGCCGCCCAGGGCCTTGATCAGGCCGATCTCTCCGGTGCGCTGGGCCACGGCCATCAGCATGACATTCATGATCAGGATGCCGGCCACCACCAGGCTGATGCCGGCAATCGCCGCCACGGTCAGGGTCAGTACCCGGAGGATCTTGTCAAAGGTGGCCAGGACCGAATCCTGGGTGATCAGGGTTACGTCCTCCTCGCCGTAATGACGTTTGGCGATGGTGGTTCTGATATGGGTTTTCAGTCGCTCGATCACCGCCAGATCCCTGGCCTCGACCAGGATGCGGAACAGTCCCTCGGTGTTGAGCAGCATTTGGGCGAAGGCCACCGGCACAATCACCAGTTCTTCGGTATCCAGACCAAGCGAACGACCCTCGGAGCCGAGGACGCCGATCACCCGGCAGCGGAAGCCGCCCAGCCGCACCAGCTCACCCAGGCCGTTTTCCCGGCCGAACAGTTCGCGGTGCACCTTGGCGCCGAGCACGCAGACCGGCCGGGCGATTTCCATGTCCTCGTCGGGCAGGAAGGTGCCCCGATCCAGACGGAGGTGGTGGATATCGAGGATGGGGGCAGTGGAGCCGACCAGGGGCACCTGGCGCTCCCTGCCGCGCCAGGAGATGTGCGTCTCGCCGATGTTGACCGGCGTCAATCGCCGCACCGTCTCGTCCCGAATCAGAGCCCGGGCGTCGGCCAGGGTCAGGTCGCGCGGTGTCTCGCCCACCAGGGCGGCGGCCGTGTTGCCGGCGGTTTCGGCCCGGCCGGGAATGACGATCACCAGGTTGGTGCCCAGGGAGGCGAACTGGTCGACGATGTAGAGCCGGGCCCCGTTGCCGATGCCGGTGAGCAGGACCACCGCCGCCACGCCGATGGCCATGGCCAGCAGCATCAGCAGGGTCCGCACCCGGTTGCCGCCCAGGCTGCCGATGGAGAAGCCGATGGCATCCCACGGTCGCATGGCTCACCCCCGCCGCCGGTCGGCGCCGATGCGGCCGTCGACCACCCGGATGTGCCGCCGGGCCCGCTCGCCGATTTCCGGGTCGTGGGTGACCACCACCAGGGTCAGGCCGTCCCGGTTCAGCCCTTCGAGCAGATCGATGATCTCGCCCCCGGCGGTGCGGTCGAGGTTGCCGGTGGGCTCGTCGGCGAGCAGCACAGCGGGCCGGTTGACCACCGCCCGGGCAATCGCCACCCGCTGCCGCTGGCCGCCGGAGAGTTCGTCCGGGCGGTGATGGCCCCGGTCGGCCAGGCCGAAGGCCTCGATCAGGGGGGTGCTCCGGCTGCTTCGCTCCCGCCGGTCCACTCCGGCCAGGAGCAGGGGCAGTTCGATGTTCTGCCTGGCGGTCAGGCGGGGGATGAGATGGAAGAACTGGAAGACGAAGCCGATGGTCCGGTTACGGGTGGCGGCCAGTTGCCGGTCGTTTAAGCTGGTGACATCCTGACCCTGGAGGAGGTAGGTGCCGCTGGTGGGGGTGTCGAGCAACCCCAGGATGTTGAGCAGGGTCGACTTGCCCGATCCGGACGGACCCATGATCGACAGGTATTCACCGGGTTCGATGGTCAGGGAAACCCGGTCCATGGCCCGCACCTCCTGGTCGCCGACGGCGAAGACCCGGCTGACGTCGCGCAGCTCGATCATTGCCGCGCCGGTGCGAACCCGGGCTCTTCCGCCTCCACCGCCACGCCGTCGGCCAATCCCTGCCGATCGATGGAGGTGACCACGACATCGCCCTGGTTGAGGCCGGAGAGGACTTCGGTGAACTTCCAGTTGGCCAGGCCGATTTCGACCTTCTGTCGCGAGAGCCGGCCGGTTTGCCTGTGCACCACATAGACGGCGCCGTCGCCGAGCAGGGCCTCGGTGGGGACCCGCACGACCCGGGGCCGGGTGTCGAGGATGATTTCCACGTCGGCACTGTAGCCGGCCAGCAGGTTGGCCGGTGCCGTCCCTTCGAGGAAATCGGCCTCGATGTCCACGGTACGGGCCTGCTTGGCCACTTCGAGCACGTAGGGCGAAACCGACCGCACCCGGGCGGGGAAAGACTGCTTGGGAAAGGCATCGAGGCTGATCCGCGCTGCCATGCCCGCACGGATCTGGGCGGCGTCGATCTC
>JAUWAH010000284.1 GCA_030602145.1 Desulfobulbus sp. | reverse complement strand
TCCGATCGCTCGGGCTGATGGTCAGGCCGGCATCGAGGATGGCGGCGTTTTTCTGCTGCTGGGTGCGGGAGAGTTTGTCCGCCTTGGTGTAGACCGGCAGATACGGCTTATTCAGGGAACGGAGCCAATGCACCAGATCCTGATCCAGCGTTTTGGGTTCATGGCGCAGATCGATGATCACCACCACGCAGGCCAGGGTTGCTCTTGTTTCAACATACCCGGTGATCAGCCCCTGCCAGCCCTGCCGGATCTGATGCGAAACCCTGGCAAATCCATAGCCGGGCAGGTCCACCAGATAGAGGGCGTCACCGATGAGAAAATAGTTGAGGCTTTGGGTCTTGCCCGGCCTGGAACTGGTTTTGACCAGGTTGTTCCGGGCGACCAGCCGGTTGATCAGGCTTGACTTGCCAACATTGGACCGGCCGGCAAAGGCAATTTCCGGATAGAGGGGTGGCGGCAGTTGTCCCATGGCATGGGCGGAGAGGAGAAACTGTGCTTTGTTAAAGTTCATCCACTTCTCCCCTCCCCTGCATACCGTTTGATGCTCAAATAACCTTGTTAAGGGAGTATTCGATAATTCCCTCTGCACCGGCTTTCTTCAGTTTGGGCACCAGGTCGCGCACCTGATGCTCGGAAATGACCGTTTCCACCGAAAACCATTCCTGCTTGTACAATTGGGCCACGGTGGGCGCATTGAGACTGGGCAGCATGCTGATCACCGCCTCAAGCTGCTCCTTGGAGACATTCATCTTCAAGCCGACGATGCGGTCGGCACGCAGGGCACCCTGCAGCAACATGGCGATGTTTTCGATCTTCTCCCGCTTCCAGGGGTCGGTCATGGCACTCTGGTTGGCGATCAACTGGGTGTTGGATTGCATCATCTCATGGATGACCCGGAGACCGTGCGCCCGGATGGTCGATTCGGTTTCAGTGACCTCGACGATGGCGTCGGCCAGGCCTGATACCGCCTTGGCCTCGGTCGCTCCCCAGGAAAAGGCGATATCGACCGTAAGCCCACGCTGTTCGAAAAATTTGCGGGTGACGTTGACCAGCTCGGTGGATATTCGTTTGCCGTCCAACTGCTCGACCCGGGTGATGTTGGAGTCACCGGGCACGGCAATCACCCAGCGGGTCGGTTTACGGCTCACCTTGGAGTAAACCAGATCGGCGATAACCGCCACATCGGATTCGTTTTCAAGGGTCCAGTCCTTGCCGGTAATACCGGCATCGAGCATACCGGATTCCACATAACGCGACATCTCCTGCGGCCGGCAGATGAAGCAGGAGAGTTCAGGGTCGTCGACCTCCGGAAAATAATTGCGGGAGGCCAGCTTGATTCGCCAGCCCGATTTGTCGAACAGGGCGATGGTGGCGTCTTCCAAACTGCCTTTGGGAATACCCAACTTCAGTACATTCATGGTGTTACCTTTACATAGTTAACGAGTGAGAAAAAGGATGTGCTATTTGGAGCCGTAGACCGTTTCCGGATCGAAAAGGAGTTGTTGGTCGATCACAGTCAGTTGGTCGCCGGCCACCCTGCGGAAAAAGCAACTCCGATGGCCGGTGTGGCAGGCGGCCCCACCCAGTTGTTCTACCTGATAAATCACCGTGTCCTGATCGCAATCGATGAGGATGTTTTTGATCAACTGGACATGGCCGGAGGTTTCTCCCTTCAGCCACAGACTGGCGCGCGACCGGCTCCAGTAATGGGCCTTGCCCGTTTCCAGAGTCTTTTCCCAGGCAAGTCGATTGATGTAGGCGAGCATCAGTACCTCGCCGGATTGATAATCCTGTACAATGGCGGGCAAAAGGCCGTCGGCGGCTTTGGCGAAAGCGAGTTCGATCATACTCTATTTCCTGTGGGACTGGGGGATTATGCTCTGCTGCAAACGGAGCGAACGACGAGCGGCAGGACGGAAAGTGTCCACCGGTTCGCTTTCCACCGATCTTCAGGCTTCCGTTTGGTTCGGTGTCAGTGATGGTTTCGCGAAAGGTCGACTTTCCTCGTCTCGACGAGCACGGCGAGAAAATAACTCAACATCGCTCCGGAAAGTCCTCTCTTCGCTCGACGACACGACCGAGTGTTCTCCCTGTTGACGAGTTCATCGTCTTTGGGGCTTGCACATTTATGCCCTGAAGGCCACTTTGTCAAGTCTTGTCGTTGTCGATAAACAGCACAGAAACGACGTTTCGCGTCTGGTAACAGCCTGTTTTCAGGATCGACATACTTTTCCTCCAATGATTCTTCAGAGGTTTGCAAGCATTCGATCGAACCGTCGGCCCCCTTGTCAAACCTGGGAGCACTGGGTATAGTGCCCGTTCTTTCGCTCACTCAAATCAAGGATAGGTCCCCATGCGCCCCGTGCATCTGTTCGATACCGTTTCAGTCAGCTATACCGCCACCCTTGCCTCGGGAGAGATCATCGAACAGATCCCGGAAAGCGACCCCATCACTCTCACCATCGGATCCGGCCGGATTTTGAGGGCGGTCGAGGCCTCCCTGATGGGACTGGAACCCGGTCAAACCAAGACCGTCCAGATCCAACCGGAGGATGCCTATGGACCATATCATGCAAGTCTGGTTCAGGAGGTCCCCAGCACCGTGTTCGCCGGGCGCATCGACCCCAAACCGGGAATGGTGCTGTCGCTTGGTGTCGAAAAGGACGGTGTCCGGCAACAGATTCCGGCAACCGTCCTGGCAGCCGGCGGAGAGACGGTCACCGTCGACTACAACCATCCCCTGGCCGGGCAGGCGATCACCTATACGGTAACCGTCCACGCCATCGCCACCTGAAAGATTTCCTCTCCTTTCTGCTCTTTCCTTCCGCTCATCAAGACGGTCTCGCAACAAGTCGATTCCTGTCCTTTCGAGGAAGGAAGCGACGATAAATCTCTTTGTTATTCCAGAGATTTATCGCTCTTATCAAGATGACATAACGCTCGTTCCCCTCCTTTTTTCCGGCTCCATCAACCAAGCATTCCTTTAAAATGCTATTGGTCCGTTGACTACCCATCAGCTTGTTCGCAAGGCTGATCGGGGTACAACCGGCCAAACAGACATCGGTTGCCAAGATAAACAGGGCCACTAAAAAAATCTGTACAATCATTTGCGGACACGTACAATAGTTCTAAGATCAGGATTCCCAAGGGTTTCACGCAATCAACCCTGCTTCGCCCCGGGCGGTGCGCGGGCAGGCTGATCGTTTGCACCCCATCCGAAAGAAGGAGAACGTATTCATGTCAATCGAAGATGACGAGATATTGCAGGGTTTTATAGAAGAGTCGCTGGAACATTTGGCCGACATTGAAAACGATCTGCTCGCCATCGAGGAATCAGGTGCGGATATCAATGTCGAACTGGTCAACAAGGTGTTCCGCGCCGCTCACTCCATCAAGGGCGGCGCCGGATTCATGGGACTGACCGTTATCCAGGATCTGGCCCATGCCGCTGAAAACGTTCTTGGCTTGATTCGCAGCGGCAAGCTGGTTCCCAATCCGGACATCATCAACGTCCTGCTGCTTGCCGCCGATGAGTTGCAGCATCTGATCGAGGATGTCGCCAACAGCAACTCGGCCGATATCACCAGCCACACCACGGCGTTGAACATCATTTACGAGGGGGGCGAGGCCCCGGTATCCAAACCCCGCGCCACTCCTGCTGGCAAGATATCCGCTGAGCCGGTTCAAAATCCGGCCATCGAGGAGCAGCAGGCCGTCGAAGCCGCTCCCCCGGAGCCCGAGTTCGAGGAGACTTTGGCAGATGAGTCATCGTTTGATATGGAAGACGATGGGACCGAGGAGCAGGAGGCCGATGCCGTCGTCACTTCCATGGACGAGGCGACGGGGGCGAGGACGCGGCGATCATCGGCGACCAGCACGCCAAAAACGGACACCACCATCCGGGTGACGGTCAGTTTGCTCGATCAATTGATGAATCTGGCCGGTGAACTGGTTCTGTCCCGTAATCAGTTGCTGCAAACCATCACCTCCGGCGATGTCCGTAACGCCGAGGCAGTAGGGCAGCGCATCGACCTGGTCACTTCGGAACTGCAGGAAGCCATCATGCTGACCAGGATGCAGCCCATTGGCAACGTGTTCAACAAATTCCCCCGCGTGGTCCGCGATCTGTCCAAGAAACTGGGCAAACAGATCGACCTGACCATTGTCGGCAAAGATGTCGAGCTGGACAAAACCATCATCGAAGCGATCAACGATCCGCTCACCCACCTGGTCCGCAATTCGGTGGATCACGGCATCGAATCCCCGGCCGATCGTGCCAAGAAGGGCAAGGATGCCCGCGGGTTGATCGTCTTGAAGGCCTATCATGCCGCAGGTCAGGTGGTCATTGAGATCAGCGATGACGGCAAGGGGTTGGACGGCGACATGCTAGCCGAGGCAGCGGTTAA
>JAUWAH010000241.1 GCA_030602145.1 Desulfobulbus sp. | reverse complement strand
CAGGTTGTCGGCGCCTTCGCCGATTTGATCGATGCGGGAGTTGAGCATGTAGCAGGGGGTGGTGACGATCCTGCGTTCGCGATCCACGGCGATTTCACCCTGCATGGTCGGTTGATGCCTTGCGCCCATGGCGGCGAGGTTGTCGGCGGTCCCCTGATCCTGACCGATGGTCAGGGTGACGTTGCCCAGGATTTTGGCCAGAATCACCGGGGCGATGCAGAGGGCACCGATCGGTTTGCCGGCACCGTGCATGGCCTTGACAGCCGCGGCCACGTCGGGGTTGACCGTGCAGTTGGCGCCATCGAAGGCATAGCTGCTCAGGTTCTTGGCGGCGCCGAAGCCGCCGGGGATGACCAGGCCGTCGGCCGAGTCGGGGGCAAAGGTGGCCAGGGCGGCAATCTTGCCCCGGGCGATGCGGGCCGATTCGATCAGGACATTGCGTTTTTCGTTCATTTCCTGACCGGTGATGTGATTGAGCACATGGTGCTGCTTGATGTCGGGCGCATAGCACTGAAAGTCGGCACCGTGCTTGTGAATGGCCCAAAGGGTCAGGGTGGCCTCGTGGATTTCGGCGCCGTCCTGATGGCCGCATCCTGAAAGGATCACGGCAAAGTTTTTCTTACGCATGGCAACCTCCAAGGAAACGGGTTGAGAATCGGTTCGGCCGGGTAAAGGGGCCCTGGCCCACCGGGAAATTATTCCAGAGAATAAATGGCCGGCAGATTGCGGTATCGTTCGGCGCAGTCCAAACCATACCCGACCAGAAACCCCTGGTCCAGCGCAAAGCCGATGTAATCGACATCGACATCAACGGTTCTCCGTTCTTTTTTGTCGATCAACGAGCAGATCCGTACCGAGCGGGCCCTGCTTCCCCGGAAATGATCCCGCAGCCAGGCCATGGTCGTGCCGGTGTCGACGATGTCCTCGACCAGGAGCACGTCCTTGCCCTCCAAGTCGATGCCCGGTTCCTTCAGCAAACGGATGGTGCCCGACGACTCCATGGAGGCGCCATAACTGGCGACCCGGATGAAATCGATCTCCAGGTCGAGATCGATCACCCGGCACAGGTCGGCGGTGAAGATGAAGGCGCCGTTCAGCACCCCGAGGAGCACCAGGCTCCGGTTGGCATAGTCTGTGGTGATCTGGCGCCCCAATTCTTGAACCCGCTGTCGAATCTGTTCCTCACCGACAACTGTGCGACGCGATAAGTGAGAAGTTTCCATGCCGGTTCCCGTGGAAGGTCTATCTATTCATTCCGCCATGTTTGCAGCAGTGCCGCCGCCTCGTCCTTTTCCTGGAACGGTTTGTCCTGGGCCAGGGTCTTTTCCAGTTCCTTGATCGCTTCTTCTTTTTTCCCTTCGCCGTAGAGCGCCAGGGCGAGATGGTAGCGCAGCACCGGCATGTCCTCCTGTTTTTGCACGGCCTGCATGAATTCGCTGCGAGCCAGGCTGTACGAACCCCGTTTGTAATGGACCCATCCCAATGTGTCGATGATGTGGGCATTATCTGGTTGCTGCTGCTTGGCAATCATGGCCAGACGCAGAGCTTCACCCAGGTCGCCGTCCTTGCTTTCGGCGATCATCCAGGCCAGGTTGTTGGCTGCCGGAGCGAAGTCGGCCCTGATTTCCAGAGCCTTGGCATAGGCATCCTTGGCCAGATCGCGCTTGCCGGTCTGCTCGTAAATGGAACCCAGCCCCATGTAGGCGCCGATGGCCTTGGGTTGCTTGGCCAGCAGGTCCTTGTATTCGGTGATGGCCTGATCGGTCTTGCCCTGCCTGGTAAGTATCAGGGCACTCATCGCATAGGGCTGCGGATTGTCGGGGTCAAGTTCCTGGGCCTTCTGGTAGATTTCGAGGGCCTTGTCCGGCTGGTTGGCGCTCAGATAGAGGTTGCCTAAAAGAACTTGGAGTCCACCGCTTTTCGGCGCCTTGCCGATCTGGTTTTCGGTCATGGTGATGAGTTCCTGCTGTTTGGCGCCGCCCTGTTGAGCGAGTTGCAGGCGAAAGGTGAAGGCCTTGGCGTTATCGGGCTGGAGGGTGAGCAGCTTGTCGAAGGCCTGCTGCGCCTTTTCCGGCTGCTTCATGGCCATGTAGGTCAAACCGAGGCTGCCAAGCACCTCCACGTTGCTCGGCACTTTGGCGTGCAGTTCGGTGAACATCTTTTCCGCAGTCTCATACTCCTTGGTGAAAAGGACGCCCTTGGCCAGGCTCAAAGCGGCCTGGAAATCGCGGGGATTGATTTTGAGGGCCGTGGCCGCCTCTTTCTTGGCGGTCTCGAACTCTCCCTCCTGGAGGAGCAGCAGGGCCAGCAAGGAGTGCGCCTTGCCAAATCCGGGCTTGAGCCTGATTGCCTCAAGGAGGGACTCCTTAGCCAATCTTACTTCCTTGAGGTTGCTGTGGGCCAGGGCTTTGACGAAGAACAGTTCCGCCCAGCGTGGGTAGTCGCGAGTCATGCTGCCGACAAGAGTAAGGGCTTCCTGATGGTTGCCGTCCCTGATCATGAATTTGGCCCGCACCAGCCTTGCCCCGGCATGTTTTTCCTTGTTGGCAAGAATCTGATCCATGAGCACCTTGGCCTGATCAAATTTGCCGTTTTCAAAATAGAAGTCAGCAAGCTTGGCCTGTGCATCCTCCTTGTTTTCGCCAAGCTCTATGGCCTCTTTGAAGAGTTGTTCCGCCTGTTCCTGGCGGCCCTGATGTGCATAAAATTCGGCCAGGGATATTTTGAGTTGGCCGTTTTTGGGATCTGCGTTGAGGGCCTGCGTGAAGTGTTTTTCCGCAGCGGCGAAATCGTTGTTGGCCAGATCGAAGGAAGCCATCTGCAGGAAGGGGTAGGGAGATTCAGGGAAGGAGGCGGCCATTTTCTCGAGAGTTCTTTTCGCCTTATCCGTCTCTTTCCGTTCGGCATAAAAAGCCGCCAGCGCCGAGTGATTGGCCATCTTCTTGTCATCGAGTTCGATAGCCTTGAGAAGAGCCTGTTCCGCCTGGGCAAAGTCCTGTTTCCCGGACAGAACACGTCCCTTTATGCCCCACAGTCGATCCTCCCCGGGGGCTGCGGCAAGAGCCTTGTCGATAGCTGCAAGCGCGGCCTCGTGCTTGCCTTCCACAAGTTCTAAGTTGGCCAGAAGAGCCAGGGCGTCCTTGTTGTCGGGAGCCTGCTTGAGCACCTCGTTGATGGTTCTTCGGGAATCTTCCTTCTTTTGGGAGAGGAGATAAAACTCGGCGGTTTTAATGACGGCGTCGAAGTTGGATGGGTCGAGCGTGGCGACGCGCTGCAGCTCTTCAAAAGCCTGCCTGGTTTCTCCGTTTTTCAGGTACAATAAGCCCAACTGATAACGGGCGTCCGAGTACTTGGGGTCGATCTGGATGGCGTTGCGGAGTTCAATGATCGCTTCCTTGTCTTTTTTCTCCTCCAGGTACACCATGGCTTTTTTGTAATGGGTGGCTTTTTTCTCCTCCGGATTGCCGGAGCATCCGGAGAGTGTCAGCAACACGAGCAAACTGGACCATATGCAAAGAGTACGGATTGTGAAAAGTGGGCGCATGGCGGATCCTATGGAGAATGGTGGAAAACAGGCCTCATCAGTTGGTGTGTAATATACCCGAGAGGCATTGTTTGTTCCTAGAAAAAGTTCGTTTTTTATCCATGATGTGATAAATTGAAAATCATTGGGTGGTACGTCCGGAGTAATTAACAAGAATGAACGTGGAGGGGTCATGCTTAGACAAAAAGGTGCACGTGCAATGTGGTTGATGGTGGTCATCTGCCTGGTATTAGGGATAACATCGGGGGCCTTTGGTGCCAACGCGTCGACCGATGCCGCTGCCAGCGATCAAATGAAAGAGCAGCTGCGTGGCGAGATTGTGGGCAACAAGGTGTTTCCCGGCGAGGATAGCGAGTATGTCATTGGTCATGGGGATATCCTGTCGGTCAGCGTTTACGGTGAAGGCAGCATGGCTGCAACGACGGCAGCGGCCTCCGTCCCCGCATCCGGTCTTGAAGGGGATCAACAGGCCGCTCGGGGGAGCCAGGGGAATACGGCCGGCGGCGTTGTGGTCCGGGCAGACGGGCGGGTTTCATTGCTCCATATCGGCGACGTCAATATCCTGGGCATGACCATGACCCAGGCCACTGAGTATCTGAAAAAACTGTATGCAACGGTCTATTCCAATCCCATGGTGACGGTGGCGCTGATCCAAAGCAACAGTCGTCGATACACCATCATGGGGCAGATCAGAACACCCGGTGTTTTCAACTTCGACTATCCGGTGACCGTGGTGCAGGCTATTGCCCGCAGCGGTGGATTTACCGAATGGGCCAATCATGATATCACCGTTGTCAGGGCTGGCGATGGCATCAAGACCCCCAAGGGAGAGGAGGGGAAGAGTACGGTTGAGTTTGATTATGACGACCTGGTGAAAGGAAAGAAGCTGGAGAAGAATATCTATCTCCAGGCGGGAGATATCGTCATTGTCCATTAGCATCACCCAGAGGAGGTCGGCATGGGAACACTGAAGCAAACGGGAGCCACTCTTCTGGCGATGGTGGGTATTCTCTCCGCGGGAGATCTCTGGGCCAGGCAGAACATCGTGATTGGCGAGTTGTCGGTAGGGTATGATTTTCAGGAGCGTAACTACAAGGATGCCAATGGCATCGATTCCGACGAAGGCGACACCCGCAGCCTCTTTGCAAGCCCCAGATTGCGCTTTTCGTCACGGGATGTGAGTGATCTGCTCGAGTTCACCTATGCGCCGTCCTTCACCTACGATGATATCGACAGCACCAACTTTGTCGGCCATGATTTTGGACTGCTCGCAGAGAAGAATCTAAGCCGGGACTGGTTGATACGGGCAACGAACAGTTATTTTTACGGGGAAGATCCGGTTGCCG
>JAUWAH010000295.1 GCA_030602145.1 Desulfobulbus sp. | reverse complement strand
CCGAGATGAAGCGTCAGGAGGAACAGATTGTCCACCAGGCCTACCACGACAGCCTCACCGGCCTGCCCAATCGTCGCTTGGCCCACGACCGCATCGAGGTGTCCATCGCCCATGTCAAGCGCGGCGGCACCAAACTGGCGGTCCTGTTTCTCGATCTCGACAACTTCAAGAACGTTAACGATACCCTGGGACACGAATGGGGTGACAAACTGCTGCTCCATGTGGCCAACCGGCTGGTGGCCACGGTGCGCGAGGAGGATACGGTGGCCCGCCTGGGCGGAGATGAGTTCCTGATCCTGGTGGCGGCCATAGCCGGCAAGGAAATGGTCATCGACCTGGTCAACCGGGTGCTGCGTTGTTTTGCCTCGCCGTTCAACGTCGGCGGCAACGATCTGTACATCACCGCCTCCATCGGGGTGGCCTTTTATCCCGACGACGGCAACGACCCCGGTGTGCTTACCAAGCATGCCGACATCGCCATGTATCAGGCCAAATCTAGGGGAAAGAACAGATACTGCCTGTTTTCCGCCGACCTGAGCGAGCGCATCACCTATCTGAGGCAACTGGAAAACAATCTTCGCCAGGCGGTGGCCAAGAGGGAGTTCACCGTCTTGTTTCAGCCCAAACTCGATCCTTTCACCAACACGGTCACCGGCGGAGAGGCTCTGGTGCGCTGGCGCCAGGACGATGGAACCCTGGTCCCGCCCAACGAATTCATCCCCCTGGCCGAAGAAACGGGACTGATCGTGCCCCGTGGTGAGCTGGTCCTGGAGGCGGCCTGCCACCTGTTGCACACCCTGGCCGCGCTGGGATTGGGCCGGCTGACCATCGCGGTGAACCTGTCGCCCCTACAGTTCGTCCAGGCCAACCTGGTGGAACGTATCCTCGCCATCCTGACCAGATACTCCATACCAGGGGAGCGACTGGAGCTGGAAATCACCGAAACCGCCATGATGACCAACCTGAGCAAGACCGTGGCCACCCTCAATCATTTGGTGGAGGCGGGAATCGCCATCTCCATCGATGATTTTGGCACCGGGTACTCGTCGCTTTCCTACCTCAAGCGGTTTCCGATCCGGACACTGAAGATAGATCGCTCCTTCATCCGCGACCTGCCCAACGACTCCAACGATAGTCAATTGGTGAGCACGATCATCCTCATGGCCCGAAACCTCGGCATCGGCGTGGTGGCGGAGGGAGTGGAAACGGTTGAACAGCTCGAATGGCTCAAGCAATGCGGTTGCGAACAGATCCAGGGATACGTGTACAGCAGGCCATTGACCGCGGAAAGGTTTCTCGCCTTTGTGGCCGAAGGGCAGCCCGGCATCGGCTTGCCGACCGAATCCATGGATAACATGCAGTAACCGGTCAACAGGCTGTTATTTTTTATCCAATCAACGCAAGGAGACATCATGAACATTCGATCCATCGGTTTTCGGCTGATTGTCGGCGGCTGCCTGGCGGTGGCCATCCCCCTGATCCTGGTTGGCTATCTGTCGGTCTCCCGGTCGGCGGCTGCGCTCTCCGACATAGCCAGGAACAGTGCCGCTGCCCAGGCGGAAAAGCTGGCCCTGGTTATCTCCTCCACCCTCGACGCGCAGGCAAAAACCGCCGCGGCCCATGCGGTCGACACCAATGTCCGCTTGATCGGTCAGAAGGTCAAGGAGGTCGGTCTGGAGGCAGCCGCAGCCCAGGTCGCCGACCTGCGTCAGCAGATGAAGGCCAAGTTCAAGCAACTGGACAGCAGCTACCTCGGTATTTTCGTCACCGACGACAGGGGGTTCATGTACACCGGCGAACTGGCCTCAGGCGAGGAGTACAAGGGGGTCAACCTGGCGGGCATGGACTATTTCCAGCAGGCCAAACAGAGCGGCAAGGCAGTGGTCGGCGACATTGTCGCCTCCAAGGTCACCGGTGACATCATTTATGTCCTCTGTGCTCCGATCTATTCCCAGGCCAATGAATTTGTCGGTATCTTCGGCCTGTCACTCAAGGCCCAGCCGCTGATCGGCCATGTTTCGTCGGTCAAGGTGGGGAGCACCGGCTATGCCTTCATGTGCGATCATACCGGACTGATCATTGCCCATCCCAAGAAAGAGCTGGAGATGAAACTGGATCTGAAAACCCTGGCCGGGATGGAGGAGATCACCGGGCAGATGCTGGCCGGCGCCACGGGATCCCAGAACTATGTGTTCAAGGATGTCCCGAAGATTGCCGGGTACGCGCCGGTCCCCCTCAAGAAGTGGAGTATCGCCGTCACCCAGGACGAGGCCGAGTTCCTGGCCTCCTCCAATGCCATCCGCACCTCCATCCTCATGGTCACCCTGGTTGCGGTGGTGCTGGTCTGCGGCATGGTCCTGCTGTTTTCCCGCAGCATCACCGGGCCGCTCAACAAGGCGGTGGCCGGCCTGGAAGACATTGCCCAGGGAGAGGGTGACCTCACCATGCGTTTGCAGGTTCAGTCCAGGGATGAAATCGGGGAGCTGGCCCGCTGGTTCAACCTTTTTATCGAAAAATTGCAGGGAATCATCGGCCAGATTGCCGACAATACCCGTTCCATCGATGGCTCCTCCAATGATCTGGCCCGAATTGCCGCCCAGCTTTCGGTCAACTCCGAGGATACTTCCCAGCGGGCTGACAACGTTGCCGCCGCCGCCGAGGAGATGACCGTCAACCTGAACAATGTAGCCGCCGCCATGGAGCAGTCGACCACCAACACCTCGATGGTGGCCAGCGCCGCCGAGGAGATGACCGCCACCATCGGCGAGATCGCCAACAACGCCCAGAAGGCGCACTCCATTTCCCTGGCCGCCGTCGAACAGGCCGAGGCCACCTCACGGAAAATGGCCGAACTGGGCAAGGCTGCGCAGGCCATCAGCAAGGTGACTGAGGCGATCACCGAGATTTCCGAGCAGACCAACCTGCTGGCCCTGAACGCCACCATCGAGGCAGCCCGCGCCGGCGAGGCGGGCAAGGGCTTTGCGGTGGTGGCCAACGAGATCAAGGAACTGGCCAAGCAGACCGCCGCCGCGACCCATGATATCAAGCAGCAGATCGAGGAGGTCCAGGCCACCACCACCGTCACCGTCGGTGAGATCGACGAGATCACCAAGGTGATCAACACCATTAACGAAATCGTGGCCATCATCTCGACCGCCGTGGGGGAACAGAACGGAGCCACCCAGGAAATCGCCGCCAATATCGCCCAGGCATCCCAGGGGATGAGCGAGGTCAACGAGAATGTCAGCCAGAGTTCGGTGGTGGCTGCTTCGATCACCAAGGACATCACCACCGTCAACACCGCCTCGGCCGAGATCACCCGCAGCAGCCATCAGGTCAAGACCAGTGCCACCGATTTGCAGCAGTTGGCGGCCAGGTTGAAGGAAATTGTCGACGGCTTTAAGATCTAGCCTCAGGTTCGTTGTCGTAAGCAGCACAAAAGACAATGCTTGATACGGCTCACGGTCGATTCCTTTCAACCCGCGGTGCCATGGCCTTGGCGGCTGTGCTGCTCCTGTTGCTGCTTGCTGTCTTCTGGCTGTACGTTGCCGAGCGGGACGCCGCCCGAATGCGGGCCTGGCACCAATTGACCTCGATCATCCGGATCAAGGAGGATCAGATCGATGCCTGGCGCACCGAGCGGGGGCGCGATGCGATGCTGCTTGCCCCATCGACGCCGCTTGGCCGTGGTCTCCTGGCTTATCTGAACGATGCGGCCAACGAACCGGGTGAACAGCTCAGAAGCCAACTGGATGCCATCCGGGAGCGGGGACGGTACACCGACCTGTTCCTGGTCGACGGGACGGGCCGTCCTCGTTTCAGCGCCAGTGGCCACCGGGAGATATTCGGTCAATGCGAACAGACGGTCCTCGATGCCCTGCGCACCGCACGGCCGATGTTCACCCCGATTCTGCCCGGCCCAATCGCCCGACCCTATGTGAGTCTGGTGGTGCCGTTGATTGGCGAACAGGGCCAACCACCGGCGGGTGCAGTGGTTTTGGTCTGTGACGGAGCCCTGCTCCTCGACCCCGTGCTCCATGGTTGGAGCAAGCCGAGCAAGACCATGGAGGTTGTCATGGTCCGGCGGCAGGATGGGCAGGTGGAGTTGCTCACCGGCGAACGCCCGGCAGATTCGGCCGGGGTTCCGCGCCTGGTGCCGGAGGAAGCGGGTTCGCTGGCAACCCTGGTTCTTGGCGGCACGGAAGGGCTGATCGAGGGCACGGATCAGCGGGGTGTGTCGTCACTGGCCGTGGCAACCCAGCTTGCCGATTTCGGTT
>JAUWAH010000438.1 GCA_030602145.1 Desulfobulbus sp. | reverse complement strand
CCCGGCTCGATCACGGCCGCATGACCATGACCCTGCCCGAGGGCGACCGGGTGGAGTTCGGTCAGCCGGACGGCAAACCGCAGGTCAGCCTCCAGGTCGTCCGGCACCGGTTCTTCCGTCGGGCCATGCTGGCGGCGGATATCGGTTTTGGCGAGGCCTATGTCGACGGCGACTGGACCAGCCCCGACCTGACCGGCCTGTTGACCCTGCTCTGTCTGCGCGAGAAGGCGGTGGACGATCGCCGCCTCTGGCCGGCCGTGCTCGGTCGATTGACCAACTTCCTGCTCCACCTCAGCCGCCCCAACACCCCGGAAGGCAGCCGTCGCAACATCCGTGCCCATTACGATCTGTCCAACGACCTGTATGCCCTCTTCCTCGATCCGAATATGTCCTACTCAAGCGGCCTCTTTGCCGATGACACCACCAGCCTGGTGGCAGCACAGCAGGCCAAGATCGAGGCCATGATCGCCATGGCGGCCATCGGACCGGAGGATCATGTCCTGGAAATCGGCTGCGGCTGGGGCGGATTTGCCATCGAGACTGTGCGACGCACCGGTTGCCGGCTCACCGGCATCACGGTGTCCAGGGAACAGTATGACTGGGCGACACGAAGGGTGGAAGAGGAGGGGCTTGGGGACCGGATCGACATCCAGCTCACCGACTACCGTCATGTGGAGGGAACATTCAGCCGGATTGTCTCCATCGAGATGCTGGAAGCGGTGGGCCATGCTCATTTACCGGTCTATTTCGCCACGCTGGACCGGCTGCTTGCCCCCGGAGGCCGGATTGCCCTGCAGGCGATCACCATGCCCGACCAGAAATATACCAGCTACCGGGCCGGCTCCGACTGGATCCGCAAGCATATCTTCCCCGGCGGCCACCTGCCCTCCCTCGGCGCGATCACCGCGGCCATGGCCCGTCGCACCCGGCTCAATATCATCGAGTTGACGGATATCGGCCGCCATTACATCCGCACCCTGCGTCTCTGGCGCGAGACCTTCGAAGCCAACCGGGAACAGGTGCTGGCCCTGGGTTTTGACGAGACCTTCATCCGCAAATGGATCTATTACTTGAGCTATTGCGAGGCGGGATTTGCCGCGTGTTTGGTGCGCAATTATCAAATGGTGCTCGCCCGCATGGGTGAACCGAAGGAGGGGTGATGGGGTCGATCGCTGGTGCTGCCTGGAGCAACCTGATCAACATCGGCCTTTTTCAGGCCGGCTGGTTCATTTGCGTACTCGGTGCGGCCCACGGCTTTCCCTGGGCCGCGGCCGCGTTCGGGCTGCTGCCGGTGCTCATCCACCTGGGCCTGGTCCGCGACCGGTGGCGGCAAGGATCACTGCTGGCCTTTGCCCTGCTGCTCGGCATGGTGGTGGACGGTTTCCACCTGCATACCGGTGTGCTCATCTTTACCGGCGGCAGCCTGCATGGGGCGCTGCCGCCGGCCTGGATCCTGATGCTCTGGATCCAGTTCGCCATGACCCTGCACGGATCGCTGGCCTGGCTGATCGGTCGGCCGGTGCTGGGGGCCATCCTGGGAGGTGTCGGCGGCGCTCTGGCCTACTGGGCCGGCGTCCGGCTCGGAGCCGCCGCCTTCGGGGTCGACCTGAGCCGCTGCCTGCTCCAGATCGGCCTGACCTGGGTCCTGGCCACGCCCATCCTGCTCATCGCCGCCCGGATGACCCGATCCACTGCCGACCAGACCCTGTACCGGGGATTGGGCGTTCGCAGAGTTCCCTAAATCGGCCTGCGACGCCTGTCACCTTCCCGTGGACCGGGAGCCCCACGGCCCGATCAGACAAACAACCCCCACGCCATGCGGGTAGCCACCGCGTAAAGAAAGAGCGCGAAGATGCGCTTCAAACTGTCCACCGGCAGGGCGTGGGCCAACTTCACTCCCAGGGGCGCGGTGAGCATGGAGGCGCAGACGATCGCCATCAGGGCCGGTAGATAGACATAGCCGAGGCTGTAGGCCGGCAAGCCGGTTCCCTGGAGATTGTTGACGATGTAGCCCAGAGCGCCGGCCACGGCGATGGGAAAACCGATGGCCGCCGATGTGCCGACAGCGCGATGCGCCGGCACGTTGCACCAGATCATGAAGGGCACCGACAGGGAACCGCCGCCGATGCCCACCAGGGCGGAAATCACGCCGATGGTCGAGCCCATGCCGAACATGCCGGCGGTCTGCGGTAATTCTCGCGAGGCTTTGGGCTTCTTGTTGAACAGCATCTGGGTGGCCACCGTGTAGAGGAAGACACAGAAAAAGCCCTTGAGAAATCCGGTGGACAGCCTGGCGGCTACAAAGGTACCGAAAAAAGTGCCCAGTAGGATACCGGGGACGATTGCCTTGACGATGTCCCAGTTAACCGCACCGCGCCGGTGGTGGGACATGAAGCTGGAGATCGAGGTGAAGATGATGCTGGCCAGGGAGGTGCCAAGGGCCAGGTGCATAATCTGGTCGGGCTGAACCCCCTGCTTGACGAAACAGAAGACCAGCATCGGCACGATCACCACGCCGCCGCCCACGCCCAACAATCCGGCCAGCACCCCGGCGATCAGCCCCACGGCCAGATACATCACGATAATTTCCAAAGACATCCGTTCCTTCCTTGCCCGTTTCAGGCTGCCTGCCACTCGATGGCGGCTGGTTGCTGTTCTTTTTTAGAGTTGATGGATTGGTAAAAATTTGAGCCTTTTGCAAAATGAACTGCTGACGAGTTTTTTTCGTCATTCCCGCGAAAGCGGGAATCCAGAACTCATTGATTTTTCCAGGACTGGATTCCCGATGACTACCTCGGGAATGACTCAACCGTCTTTTTGCAAAAG